>JAYWCO010000287.1:0-2144 GCA_043780475.1 Burkholderiales bacterium
CGGCGCAGCCAGCAAGGTGAAATGAAACTCGCTACCCAGCTTAATAACACTGATGAAAAATCTGACTTCATCCTGGCAAAGCGCCGAATTACTTTTTCATATTGATCATCAACACAGTCGATAGTTGGCAAGATTGATGTGTTTAAAAAAGCGTGCAATTAAACTTAGCCGTTCTGAACGTGGCCACCATGCAGCGATTCGCCTTTTACAATTTTTTCTATGTCAGATGCTGAGTAGACGCGGGAGGAGCTGGCCTGGGGACGGTCGCGATTATGGCTATGACGGCTGTTATCATCACCATCATGCAAAATAGCTATTCAACTCATCGCGTTTTAGCCGTCGACGCGCTGCGAGGCTTCGCCTTGTTCGGCATCCTGGCGGTCAATATCCAAAGCTTTGTATTTGGGCTATCCGGGCCTACGCTGGGCATGCTGGATGCAGATAGCTCGGCCGCTGACGCGGCTACGGTGTTCCTTAGCGCGCTATTGCTGGAGTACAAGTTTTATCCCATTTTCTGCTTTTGCTTTGGCTACGGGTTTGTAGCGCAAACCCAGCGCTGGATACGGCACCATCAAAACCCGCAAGCACGTTTCACCCGGCGGCTGAACATCATGCTGATCATGGGCGCGCTGCACGGCATATTTTTATATTTTGGCGATATTCTCAGCCGCTACGCGCTTACCGGTTATATCCTGCGCCGCCATGCGGGTAGCGGGCCACGTCGTCTGTTGGCGGCCGCAAAATTCTGGTTTTGGGTAACCGTTATCATCACGCTTGTGTCGGCTATTCTCACCAGCCTGATTGGCATCACGGGTCCCGCTTTGATGGCTGACGATAGCGCCACGCGCGCCGCCGCCAACACTAACACCGAAGCGATCAAGCTGATTCGCGACACCATCAATATTTACTCCGCCGGAAGCTACGCCGACGTTACCTGGCAGCGCCTGCAGGATTATCTAACCATCACCGTCTATTTTATTTTTTCAATGCCGCAACTGATGCTGCTTTTTCTGCTGGGCGCATTAACGGCGAACATGGGTTGGATGACGAAGCGCCATCGGCATAATGAGTATCGCGCGCGCTGGAAAAAAATTCTCCTTGTCTCGCTCACCATCGGCATACCGATCAATTTGTTCTACGCGATGGGTGCTGTTGAGCTGGCCCGCGACCCCGGCAACCTGCCAGGCTTTATGCATGTATTGCTGTCAGGATTCATACCAATATTGGCGTTTGCCTATATTGCGGGTGCTGCGTTGGTAGTGACCTCCGCGCTTGGCAGGCGGGTGCTCAGCGTATTTGCGGCGGCGGGTAAAATAGCGCTGAGCAATTATCTGGCGCAATCGATTATCGTTAGCTTCCTGCTGTACGGCTATGGCGTTGGCGCAGGAGATGACCTCACACCGTTCCCGCTATTGATGCTGGCGCTTGTTATTTACACACTGCAGCTTCTGTTCAGTCATATTTACCTGCGGTATTTTTCAACCGGACCGATGGAAATACTGTGGCGAAAATTTTCATAATTTGCATATTGAGGGAAACATGTCTACACCTGTTCTTTACTATGTCCCCAGCAACGCCAGCCTGGCGCCGCATATGGTGCTGCAAGAAATCGGCGCGCCTTATGAATTAAAACGGGTTGATCGCGATCAGCATGAACATAAAAGTACGGCCTATTTAAAGCTCAATCCTTCTGGCCTCATTCCAACATTGGTGGATGGTGCTTTAGTGCTGACGGAAGCAGCGGCGATCTGTTTATACTTGGCGGATCGTCATCCCGAATCAAATCTGGCGCCTGCTGTAGGGACGCCTGCGAGAGCACAGCTCTATAAATGGTTAATGTATCTAACCAATACCCTTCAGGCAGAATTGATTACTTATTTTTATCCGCATCGCCTGGGTGGTGAATCCGCCAAAGGTATTGTGCAAGCTAATGCTGAAACGCGGGCGGGCGCGATGCTGGACATCATTGAAAATCATTTTGCTGACAACACGAAAGGAATAGTGGGAGAAATAGCGGTAGAAGCAGCGCGTGCCCATATAGCGAGTCCCGTAAATGCTGCGCCAGTTCAGGCGCGATGGATATTAGGCGCGGATTACTCGATTGCTGACGCCTATCTGCTGATGTTATGCCGCTGGACGCGCGG
>JAYWCO010000288.1:0-10697 GCA_043780475.1 Burkholderiales bacterium
TGTTGCCGAGCACAGCGCCACCGACCGCACCAGCGACGGTTGCTAAGTCTTTGCCACGACCATTGCCTACCTGATGGCCTAATACGCCGCCCAGCACCCCGCCCAGGACTGCACCAGCACCGCTGCCCTCGCCTTGTTTAACGATGGTGTTAATGCTATCGATGGTGCCGCAGGTACGGCAAACGCTAACGACGGGCTGCGCTCTGGGGGCAGTACTCTCGGTTTGAGCGCTTGGGTTATTTTGCGCAAAAAAAGGTGTCGGTGTTTGCGATTTGGAAGTGGTTGCGGCATGAGTGTTGGTGCTGGTCGATTTATGCGCAACCTGCGCTGTGTTGCTCTTGGTGTTGCTATTAGGGGCGCTGGTTGCTGACTTGTTTTCTACGGTTTTTTCGATTGGCTTTTCTGTGTTGGCGGCAGGCGCAATAGCGTCTGCGGCGGCCATAGAAGCATTAGATCCGGCGCTACCCATCATCGCACTCGCACCCATGGCGGTGGGGATAGGCGGGGTGGATGATTCAAGTTTAGGCGAGGCCGATGAATTTGCGCTGGGGATAACACCGGTCATCACGCCGATACCCACGCCGGCAAACAGCGTGACCGCGACGGCAGCAATAATTAGCATGGGATGGGTTTTATGAGTCGATACGCCAGAAGAATGGCTGGCGGCATGGGTAACTTCACGCGGGGCTTCATTGGGGTTTGGCATGGCAGGGCTCCGAATAATGAGTTGAACAGCTTGGAACGGCTTAGGTGGTTTGAATGACTCGATACGGGTTCAATAACGCATTACTTATGCCGTTGTTGACGCTGGATAAATTCTAGCAGTGTCATCTGTCGCCCCCAAACGACAATATTGATCAATTGGCTGTGAGCGTAATTTTTTGCTGAATCATGGCTTCAATCTCGGGTTGTGCATAGCCCAGCTCGCCTAAAATTTCCCGCGAATGTTCGCCCAATCGTGCTGGCAGTGAGCGTATTGACGGCGGTGTCTCACTCCATTCACCGACCGGTGCGGTAGCGCGAATGCGACCTTCAGTGGGGTGCTCAAACTCGGGTAAAAATCCGCTTGCCTGAAGGTGCTCATCCTCCAATAGCGAATCAATCGAGTGCATAGTCGCAACGGGTATATCAGCTTTTTCCAGCAACGCACGCCAATAAGCGGTGGGTTTGGCTTGAATCGTCGTTGCGACAAATTCATAAACCTCGTCAATGTTGGCGGCACGCGCAGAATGGTCTTTAAAACGCGTGTCATCTCTTAAATCTGCGCGGCCAATCGCGTCAAAAAAATGCGCCCAGTGCTTGTCGTTATAAATCAGCACACATAAAAAACCGTCTGATGTTTGGTAGGGACGTCGATGGGGCGCAATCAAGCGCGCATAACCGGTATCACCCAGCGGCGGCTCGAAAGTTTTACCGCCCATATGATCGCCCAGCACGAATTGGGACAAGGCTTCAAACATCGTCACCTCAATGGCTTGGCCGACACCGCTACGTTCGCGATGGAACAACGCGGCCAGCACCGCATTCACCGCGTGTAGTCCCACACTGCGATCGCCGATCGTCACGGGTGAATAACGCGGCAACTCACCGGTTTGACGTTGCGACAGCGAGGCGATACCGGTGATGCCCTGAATCAGGTCGTCATAGGCGGGACGTCCCGCATAAGGACCTTTTTCGGCGTAGCCAAATGCGCCGACGTAAATAATTTTCGGATTTACCGCCTTCACGGCTTCGTAGCTGAGCCCCAAGCGCGCCATTGATTGTGGGCGTACGTTATAGACCAGCACATCTGCCATCGCCGCGAGTTTTAGACACGCTTCAAGTCCCGCAGCTTGTTTCAAATCCAGCACCAAGGAGCGCTTGTTGCGATTTAAATGCAAATGAATATGGCCCATACCAGGCGATTTCATCGGGCCGACCCAACGCATATTGTCACCTTCGCGGGTTTCAACTTTGATCACATCCGCACCCATATCACCCAGCAGCTGCGTGCAATACGGGCCCATGATGACGCTGGTTAAATCGAGTACGCGGATGCCGGCTAGCGGGCCCTTGTTTTCCGGGTTGAGCGTGCTGGGTTCAGTCATTATCTTTTACGATCAAGAGGATTAAATTTTTTATCGACGTCGCACTGTTTCAACGCCGGGTACTTCTGCCACCGTTCTCAGCAAGCGCACTAACTCTTCGCCGCGCTTTATCTCAACCGTGAAACGCATCGAGGCCAAATTACCGCGGGTGATCGTGTTTACCGCGGTGACATTTATACGCTCATGCGATAGCGCCTCGGACACATCACGCAGCAAGCCCTGGCGATCGCTCGCTGTGACTTCAATATCAGCGGCAAAAGGCTGTTGATCAACATTGCCCCATTGTGCGGGCATCAGGCGTTCACGCTGCTCGCTAGTAAGGCTGGTGATATTGATGCAATCAAGCCGATGCACCATCACGCCGCGGGTTTTGGTGACGAAGCCGATGATGGGATCAGTCGGCAGCGGCTTGCAGCATTTCGCGACCATCGTGGCAATATTGTTGACGCCTAGCACCAGCACCCCGCCGGAGGTTTTATCGGACTTGACAGCGCTTAAGCCTTTGATCATTTCGGCCGAGGGCGATGCGCCAAACTCCAGCACTGGCGAGGCTTCTGGCTTGGTTGTCGTAAGCTCACGCAGCGCTAATTCGATCTGATGCGGGGTAATTTCACCGCGCCCGATTTCAGCCAGGCATTCATCCAGATCGCGATGGTTCAGGGCACTCGCCACTTTTTCCAGGGCAACGGCAGTCGCACTGTTACGCGCTAATTCCCGCTCCAGGGTTTGGCGTCCGTGCGCCACATCGACTTCAAAATACTCCTGTCGGAACCAGGCACGCACTTTGGCCAGCGCACGATGGCTCGCCAGATAGCCCAGCTGCGAATTGATCCAATCCCGCGAGGGGCCGCCCTGCTTCGCCGCCAATATTTCAACCCGCTGCGCGTTTTGCAGCTTGGTAATCAGCGGCACGATTTGCCCATCCAGCTTGGCGCCGCGACAGCGATGGCCGAGATCGGTATGAACGTGATACGCAAAATCAACCGGAGTTGAACCCGCTGGCAAATCGACCACTTTGCCTTGCGGGGTAAATACATAGACGGTGTCGTTGAACAGCCCCTGCTTGATCTGATCTGAAAACCCGCTCTGATCCACCAGCTCGCGTTTCCACTCCAGCACCTGGCGCAGCCATGAAATTTTGGATTCAAACCGTTTATCCGCAGCGGTTTTATGTGCGCCGCCTTCTTTATATCGCCAATGCGCCGCGACCCCGTGCTCCGATGCGTTATGCATGGCATGGGTGCGAATTTGCACCTCCAGCGTCTTGCCGTCACCGTCAATAACGGCGGTATGCAGGGACTGATAATTATTCGCCTTGGGCTGCGCGATGTAATCATCAAACTCGCCGACAATCGGCTGCCATAGATCATGCACCAAGCCTAGCACGGCATAACAATCCGCCACATTATCGACCAACACCCGCACGGCACGGATGTCGTAAAGCAGCTCAAAAGCAAGATTTTTCGATTGCATTTTGCGGTGGATCGACCAGATATGCTTGGGTCGCCCAGCAATTTCTGCTTTGATATGCAAGCCATCAAGCTCGCCCCGCAGGGTCTCCAGCACGCGCTTTATGTAGGCTTCGCGCTCACCGCGCTTACCATCAAGCAGGATAGCGATGCGCTTGTAAAGATCAGGCTCGACAAAGCGGAATGATAAATCTTCCAGCTCCCATTTGATGGCGAACACACCCAGCCGGTTCGCCAACGGGGCATACAGATCACGCGTCTGCGCGGCAGCGGCGCGGCGAAGCGGCTCGCCCGCTTTGGTGATGGAGCGCATATAGACCACGCGTTCGGCCAGCTTGATCAGCACCACGCGCACATCGTCCGCCATCGCCAGCAGCATTTTTCGCAGGGTTTCTATGCTGGGGGCGTGGGCCTCACCTGCTGCGGGGGATGGAACAACTGACGTCACCGCTTCCAAACGCCCCGCGCGAATCACGCCATTTACCAACCCGGCCACCTCTGCACCAAATGCGTCGGTAATCATGGCTGAATCAATTTCATTTTTTGGAATTGCACCAAAAATGAGCGCGGCAGCCAGGGTCTCGCTATCGGCTTCGATGCCCAACAGAATGTCCACTGTCGTCATCGCCCGATCCAACGCGTCGGTGCGCTCGCTGGCCCGGAGCTTTGCTGCTGCGCTGACAAAATCCAGCGCTCGACTAGCAACTAAACCTTCGTCGCCACGCAGCAAAAGCTGGGCACGTAGCGGGCCAATACGGTAATCGGGATCAAGCGCCGGAATGGGCTGGGTTAGCATGGCTATGAATATAAAAAAACGAATAGAAATCAGTTATGACATTCTATTCGATGTGCGCGTACATCCTTAGCCCGGCCATCACAAAAGGCGGTATATTCACGGCATGGGGTTTGCTTTTAAGTGTCGGGACGCACATAAAATTATCAGACTCCCAAGCAAGACTCCCTCCAAAAATAGGCATTAACCTTCATTCCCGCGCGCCCCTTCAAACGCTTTTCAAAACGCCCATTAAATGTTTATCCGGAACTATGGCTCTTAAAAAATTCTTCAATGAAATGTATGCGGATAACGGCAAGCCACGCCCTCATTACGAAGCATTTGGCGATTGGCTGACAAATACGCCACCCGAAAAAATTACCCAGAATCGGCAGGCAGCGGACCTGTTGTTTCACCGTGTGGGCATTACTTTTGCGGTCTATGGCGAAGCCACCGGTACCGAGCGCCTGATCCCGTTTGATATTGTCCCGCACGTTATTCCCGGCGCGCAGTGGGAACAGATTTCCAAAGGTCTGAAGCAACGCGTTACTGCCCTGAACGCATTTCTGCACGATGTTTATCATGACCAGAATATTCTACGCGCCGGTAAAGTCCCTGCCCACAAGGTGATTGAAAATTCGCAGTTTCGTCCCGAGATGATCGGCATAAATGTGCCTGGCGGCATTTATGCGCATGTCGCGGGCATTGATCTGGTCAAGGATGCTGACGGCGAATACTATGTACTGGAAGACAATTTGCGTACGCCATCAGGGGTGTCTTACCTGCTTGAAAACCGCAAAATGATGATGCGGCTGTTCCCTGAATTATTTGCCCAGCAACGTATCCGACCGGTCGATCATTATCCCGATTTGCTGCTGGAGACATTACGCAATGCCGCGCCGGTCGGCATCGATAATCCCACCATTGTCTTAATGACGCCCGGTAATTTTAATTCCGCTTACTTCGAACACGCTTTTTTAGCGCAGCAAATGGGCATTGAACTGGTTGAGGGTGTGGATTTATTTGTGCTGGACGACACCGTCTTCATGCGCACCACCCAGGGCCCGCAAAAGGTGGATGTGATTTACCGGCGTATTGATGATGACTTTATCGATCCCGAAGCCTTTCGCAAAGATTCCATGCTCGGTGTGCCCGGCCTCATGCGCGCCTATCGCGCGGGTCGTGTCACGCTCGCCAATGCCGTCGGTACCGGCGTCGCCGACGATAAATCCATGTATCCGTATGTGCCGGAAATGATTCGTTTTTACCTCGACGAAGAGCCGATCCTGAAGAATGTTCACACCTACATGCTCGATGATAAAAAAGACCTGGATTATGTGATGGCAAACATGCAGGATTTGGTGATCAAAGAGGCACAAGGCTCTGGCGGTTACGGCATGCTGGTGGGCCCGACCAGCACCAAGGAAGAACGCGAACGCTACAAGCAACGGGTGCTGGATGCGCCCGAGCGTTTTATTGCGCAGCCCACGCTCTCGCTGTCAGTCTGCCCGACCTTTGTTGATAAAGGCTTGGCGCCGCGCCATATTGATTTGCGTCCATACGTGCTGTCCGGCAAGAGCGTCAGCTTTGTCCCCGGCGGACTGACCCGTGTGGCCTTGCGTGAAGGTTCGTTGGTGGTCAATTCATCCCAAGGCGGCGGCGTAAAAGATACCTGGATAGTGGATTAAACACGATGCTCTCAAGAACCGCCTCAACCTTATACTGGATGTCACGCAATGTTGAGCGTGCCGAAAATACCGCACGTATTCTGGATGTTGCCTACCGCATGTCGCTGCTCACCAAAGACCCGGATCTACAGGATCAGGAATGGTTTGCACCGCTCAATATCACCGGCACGCTGTTCCCGTTCAGCGGCCGTCATGCTATCGTTAATGCCAAAGAGGTGCTGCACTTTATGGCGCTGGATGCGGATAACCCTTGCTCGATTTACAGTTGCGCCAAGCAAGCCCGTGAAAACGCCCGCGCCGTGCGCGGCACCATCACCAGTGAAATGTGGGAAGTGCTCAATGGCACCTGGCTGGAAATGCAAAACATGGATGAAGATCGCTTGTATGCACGCGGCATTTCATCCTTTTTTGATTGGGTGAAAGAGCGTTCGCATCTGTTCCGTGGCGTGACCTTTGGCACCATTCGTCGTGATGAAGCATTCCAGTTTCACCGTTTGGGTACCTACCTTGAACGCGCCGATAACACCGCCCGCATGCTGGATGTGAAATATCATGTGCTGCTGCCGAGCGTGGAAGATGTCGGTGGCGCGGTGGATTACTATCAATGGTCGGCCGTGCTGCGCTCGGTATCGGCGTTTGAATCCTATCGAAAGGTGTATCGCGATATCATCACCCCGCTCAAGGTGGCCGAATTGCTGATTTTGCGGGACGATATTCCACGCTCCATGCGGTTTTGCTACCGCGATGTTTATCAAATCTTATGTGAAGTACAAAATCGTTCGTCAATGGAAGCGACGCGTCAAGCCGGAGAAATTTATGCAGCACTTCAGTTCGGCACGATGCAGAATATTTTTCAGGGCGGACTGCATGAATATCTGACTTCATTTTTAGAGTCCAGCAACAAGCTGAGTGGAGAGGTGGATAAAGCTTTTTTTGCGCTGACACTTTCCGCTGCTGCCTGATTTTACTTAACCCTTACTAACTGCCCCATAAAACATGACTTACTGTGTTGCCATTCGCCTTGAGTCCGGAATGATTTTTACGTCCGACTCCAGAACCAACGCCGGCGTGGATCATGTCGCCACTTTTTGCAAAATGAAGGTTTATGAAAAAGTGGATGATCGCGTGATCATCATTTTATCCAGCGGTAATCTTTCCGTTACGCAGGCCGTCATCAATATGCTGGATCGTCATAAGTTTGCCGCAAGCGACGAGCTCACTATCTGGAACGCACACAGCATGTTTGATGTGGCATCGCTGGCTGGTGAAGCG
This sequence comes from Burkholderiales bacterium, assembly GCA_043780475.1. GTDB lineage: Bacteria > Pseudomonadota > Gammaproteobacteria > Burkholderiales > Usitatibacteraceae > UKL13-2. The sequence continues at coordinate 7,289 of JAYWCO010000288.1, forward strand.
TTACGGGAAATCCAGCGGCGCGATGGTCCTTCGCTCAGTCAAAGCGGGATTGATGCTTCGGCCAATCTAATTGTTGGTGGACAAATCGCCGGTGAAAATCAGCGCCTTTTTCATCTCTATCCGCAGGGCAATTTCATCGAATCCTCCGAAGAAACGCCCTACTTCCAGCTCGGCGAATCAAAATACGGCAAGCCGATTCTGGATCGCGTCGTCACCACTGGCACCCCGCAAAAAGAAGCCGCAAAATGCGTACTGATTTCATTCGATTCCACCATTAAATCCAATATTTCTGTGGGCCTGCCGATTGATATGCTCTGGTATCCCAACAATTCATTACGGATCGGTGTGCAGCAACGCATCCGCGATGGTGACCCGTATTTTTCGATGCTGCGGCAACGCTGGGGTGGTGGCCTCAGGCGCGTGTTTGGTGAGTTACCTGATCCAGATTGGCTGGAATAAATGACTATCCGCGTCGCACTTCATCACAAGACCCACTACCAGTTTGATCGCTCGGTCAATCTATCGCCACACGAGGTTCGCCTCAGGCCGGCCGCGCATTGCCGCACCCCGATTGAGAGTTACTCGCTGAAGGTAAAACCAGAAAAACATTTCATCAACTGGCAGCAAGACCCGTACGGCAACTGGCTGGCGCGTCTGGTATTTTTAGAGCCTGCTAACGAGCTGTCGATTGAAGTTGATCTCGTCGCTGATATGACGGTGATTAACCCGTTCGATTTTTTTGTTGAAAAATATGCGTCTACTTTTCCGTTTGCCTATACCAGCGATAACCAACGTGAGCTGACGGCGTATCTCGAAACCGAGCCGGTTGGCCCGCTGGTGGCGACCTGGATTAACTACGCTCGCGAACATCTGCTGAAGCAAAACATGGTGACGATTGATTTTCTGGTCGCACTGAATCAAAAATTGCAGCACGATATTCGCTACCTGATTCGCATGGAGCCCGGCGTGCAGGCGCCAGAATTCACGCTCCAATCAGGCCAGGGATCATGCCGTGATTCCGCATGGCTACTGGTGCAGATTCTGCGCAACTTCGGCATTGCGGCGCGTTTCGCATCCGGTTATTTAATCCAGCTGATGGCGGATCAAAAATCGCTTGATGGCCCGTCTGGTACCGACAAGGATTTCACCGATCTGCACGCATGGTGCGAAGCTTATTTACCGGGTGCTGGCTGGGTGGGACTCGATCCGACCTCGGGATTGCTCGCCGGTGAAGGTCATATTCCGCTCGCCTGCACTGCCATTCCTTCGTCAGCCGCGCCGGTGTCCGGTTTCACGGACCGCTGCGAATCCACGCTCGATTTTCAAATGACGGTTACGCGCATTCATGAGGACCCGCGGGTGACCAAGCCTTATACCGCAGCACAGTGGCATGAGATCACCCAACTCGGTGAACAGGTTGATCAGGATTTAACCCGTGGCGATGTGCGCTTGACCATGGGTGGTGAGCCAACCTTTGTATCGATTGATGATATGGAAGGTGCCGAGTGGAATTTCACCGCGATGTCACCGACCAAACTGGCGCTGGCGACCGATTTAATCAAGCGCCTCAAACCTAAATTTGCACCAGGTTCACTGCTGCATTTTGGCCAGGGCAAATGGTATCCCGGCGAGCCGCTGCCGCGTTGGGCGCTGTCATGCTTCTGGCGTTTGGATGGCCGCCCTGTTTGGCACGATGAAGCGCTCATCGCCTTTAGCACGGATAATAGGCCCTCCACGCATGCGGACGCAAAATCTTTTGCCCATGAGCTGGTCGAACAACTGGGGCTGCACGCGGATTATGTGATCCCGGCTTATGAAAGTGTCTGGCGCACCATTCGCGACGAGATGAGTCTGCCCGCCAATGTTGATCCGCTGGCCCCTGATCTTAAAAACCCAGCAGCGCGCGCCAAACTGCTCACGCAATTGGCGGGCGAAATTGGCGTAGCAGTTGGCTATGTGCTGCCACTAAAAGTGATTGAAGCCAAGCCCGTCAAAAACAAAGTAGTCGCGTTACCCGCATTACCGGCGTCAACTGACTTGACCGAGTGGGCATCGTCGGCCTGGCCGTTGCAAACCAAACATTTGTTCTTGTTGGAAGGTGATTCACCGATTGGCTTTCGCCTGCCGCTGGCTTCATTGCCGCAAATGGCGCCGGAAGATATTGAAACCATTATTCCCGTTGATCCGTTTGAGTCTCAGGATGAATTGGCCGCAACCTCAGACGCAAAACCAACTCCAAACCCAAAAAAAGCCGTGGTGGCGCGGCCTGAAATTGACATTAAAAAAGGCGAGCTGGCAAAAGGCATTGTCCGTACTGCGCTTTGCATAGAAGCGCGCCATGGGGTTTTATATGTGTTCATGCCGCCGGTAGCAAGGCTCGAAGATTATTTAGCCTTGGTAACCGCTATAGAAGCTGCCGCCCGCGTTTTAAAGCGACCGGTTCGGCTTGAAGGCTATACCCCGCCGACTGACAAGCGCATCAATAAATTTGCCATCACACCTGACCCCGGCGTGATTGAAGTTAACATCCATCCCGCTAAAACCTGGGGTGAGTTGGCCGCAAATACCGAGACACTGTATGAAGAGGCACGCCAGACGCGGCTGGGCACCGAAAAATTCATGCTCGATGGCCGCCATACCGGTACCGGCGGTGGCAACCATGTCACCGTCGGTGGTGAAACCCCTGCCGATTCGCCGCTGCTGCGGCGCCCTGATCTACTGCGCTCGCTCATCACTTATTGGCAGAATCATCCGGCGCTGTCGTATTTATTTTCGGGCATGTTTATCGGCCCAACCTCGCAGAGTCCGCGGGTGGATGAGGCGCGCGACGATACGCTTTATGAACTCGAAATCGCCTTCGAGCAAATGGATTTGAAAGCCGAATCCGGCAAAGAATCATTGCAGCCGTGGCTAGTGGATCGGCTGTTGCGCAATTTTCTAATCGATCTCACCGGCAATACCCATCGTGCCGAATTTTCGATCGACAAACTTTATTCGCCCGATGGCCCCACCGGTCGGCTGGGCTTGCTCGAATTCCGCGCGTTTGAAATGCCACCCCACCCGCAAATGAGCCTGGCGCAAATGCTGCTGCTGCGCGCGCTCATCGCCCGATTCTGGAAAAACCCGTACCGCGCACCGCTGATTCGCTGGGGCACAGAGCTGCACGACCGTTTCATGCTGCCCTACTTCGTCGCCAACGATATGAAAAATGTCGTCGATGATCTTGTTGAAGCTGGCTATCCCTTCCGGTTTGACTGGTTCGCACCGTTCCTTGAATTCCGCTTCCCGCGCTACGGCACGGTCGCGTATCAAGGGGTTGAAATGGAATTGCGTCAGGCCATTGAGCCCTGGCATGTATTGGGTGAGGAAATGGCCGGCAGCGGCACCTCGCGCTATGTGGATTCATCAG
>JAYWCO010000289.1:0-3360 GCA_043780475.1 Burkholderiales bacterium
ATTTATGTATATCGTTGTGCCCGGCATCCGGCACCACGATTAGTTCTGTGCGCGGTCGAGTCCGCGCCAGTGCTTCGCCTTGAGCCAGTGGAATCACACCATCAATTGAACCATGCAAAATCAACACGGGCGTGTTGATTTTTGGCAGCCATTCATCGCTGCGCATGGGATAGCGATTGAGCACCGACGGCAGCCACGGATAGCGTGCCTGCGCCATCGCGTTCAAGCTCAAATACGGCGAGACCAGTACGGTGAGATCAGGTTTCGCCGCGATGGAAAACGCAGTGGCGAGTCCGGTGCCGAGCGAGCGGCCCACCACTACCAATTTTTTACCCGCGTACTGAGGCGCGATAAATTCCCACGCTTGCTGTACATCGTGATGCAGCTGCGCTTCGCTTTCGATACGGCCGGTACTTTTACCGAAGCCGCGAAAATCAATGATGAATAAATCATAATTTACGCGCCGATAAAAATCGACGCTGGTAACCCAGGAATCAAGATTACCCGCGTTACCGTGCAGAAAAAACACCACACCTTTTGGGTTCGTCTGTTTGAAGTGCAGCGCGGATAGCGTCGCACCATCGACCGGAATTCGCACCTCGGTGACATCCGGTACCGCAAAGCGATAGTCAGCACTCAGCGGTGTCGGATGAAAAATAAGCGACTCCTGCTGCCAGTAGACCCACCCCGCAATTGCCGCATAAATTGTTGCCACGCCGGCAGCTGCGATGGCAAAAAGTCTGCGTGTGCGGCGAACCGGATGGTTGCGGCGATCAGAGTAGCTATTCATTTTATGGCTGGCAATTAAGCGCGGCCTAAAAAATCACCTTTGCCAATTTCCACACCGTTGTGGCGCAGAATCGCGTAAGCCATGCTCATGTGGAAATAAAAATTCGGCAATCCAAAATGAATCAAATACGGCTGCCCTTTGAACGTAATCGGGTTGCCGGCAACGGTGATGCTGACATCACGCTCTTCCTGGCCATCAATTTGCTCGCACTTGAAGGTGCCAACATAGGCAATAGTTTTATCGATGCGTGCCATCAAATCCGCAAATGTTTTTTCATCATCTTCGTACTTGGGTACCTCCATACCAGCCAGGCGAGCGCAGGGGCCTTTGGCAAAATCACAGGTGATTTGTACTTGACGTGTCAGCGGAAACATATCCGGCGACAGGCGGGAGTTTAAAAACACACCCTCATCTATTTTCCTGGCGACCGCATGTGCGGCGGCTTTGGTGAGTATGTTTTTTAGATTGGTCAGCGAGCGCTGAAAAACTGGCACAGAGGCCTGGTGCAGTGAGATAGTCATGTTGTTCCTTTTGGTAATATTTGGTAATAAACAGGGTGATAAATTGAGCGGTAAACTAACCATTACCGTTGTTTGATACGCAATTTCAGATTAATCATTTTAGCAGGCGAATTGAAAAGTTTAGCGATTGAGTTGTTGAGTATGTTGATGTTGATAAAGCGATTGAGTATTGAAATTGGGCTGATTAATTTATTTCCGTGGAGTTGGTTGATGACACTAAAGATGGGATCGAAATCATGGCGCTAAAACATCCTCGTTACCCGCTGGGGCGCATCGTCATGCTTGATTACGACTCGGCAATTCTGCGCGCCAGCATTCCGCGTCTGCTGGGAGATTCACCGCGCCGCAAGCTGGCGGTATGGCTGCCACCGCAATATGACGCGGTATCGACTAACTCAAAAAAATCCCCGCAGCGCTTTCCGGTTTTGTACGATCTGGTGGGCTTTATGGGTTCAGGGCTGAGCCATGTTAACTGGCGCGGCTTTGATGAAAACATTCCTGAGCGCGCCGCCCGCCTGATTCATGAAGAAAAAATGGGGCCGGCGATTATTGTTTTTCCGGATTGTTTTACCGCGCTCGGCGGCAATCAATATATAAATTCGTCCGCGATTGGACATTATGCGGATTACATTACGCAGGAGTTAATTCCGTTTGTGGATAAACAATTTCGCACCTTGGCGTCACGCGAGCACCGCGGTTGTTTTGGCAAATCATCCGGCGGCTATGGTGCGATTATTCATGGCATGAAATACGCCAAATATTGGGGCGCGGTGGCCAGCCACTCGGGTGATGCCTACTTCGATTTTGTGTATATGAATGACTGGCCGCGTACCCTCACCGAGCTTACGAAGCACCGCCATATCAAGCGGGTTGCAGGCCCCATTAATATTTTACGCGAAGAAAAAAATGCGGCCAACGGTATCGATGATGGGCGCGTCAAAAATTTCCTGAACGAGGTCTGGAAAAAAGAAAAAATGTCCGAGACCGAAGGCCATGCGCTGATGATGATGGCGATGTCCGCCAGCTATGACCCTGATCCTAATGTGCCATTGGGTTTTCACCTGCCATTTAATCTTGAAACGGGTGAGCTGATTGCCGCGCGCTGGAAAAACTGGCTCAAACATGACCCGATTAACCTGGTCGAAAAATACGCCGCCAATTTGCAATCGCTTAACGGGATTTTTATCGATTGCGGCTGGCGCGATCAATATCATATTCACTACGGCGCACGGATTTTAAGCAAGCGTTTGAAGGCGGCGGGCATCAAACATTCTTATGAAGAGTTCGACGATACCCACTCGGGCGTGGATTATCGGATGGAGCAGAGCTTGCCGTTTTTGCTTAAGGTTTTGAAATAAAAAAGTAAAAAGCAAGCGCTGGGGCAGTGTTTCAAGCATTTTTGCTCTAAACGCCTCGCCGATATTAGGGTTTATTAATGATAATGTGCGGGCGATAAATTCGAATCATCCGGCATATGCGGATGAACCGCTTCGGCGTCCGCATCGTAGAACAGCGGCGCGCCGCAGTCGTCACAGAACTCGGGTGGCAGCACCCCGGCTAATTTCGTGATCTTGCCGACCTTTGATGCTCTAAGAATCGCTTCGATTTCTTCACGCGGCCCGGGGTTGGCGTCATCATCTTCCTGGCTGACTAATGGCCAGATCATGCCGTTGACGACTTCGCCGCTGCGTTTTAAAGCGAACGCGACGCGATATTCATCGACCTGAGTTTCGCCCACACCTGCGATAATGGCGTGAAGCTGATCAGCCGTAGTGCTGAGTGCTGTTTCAAGATGATCCACTGCGCTGGTGACCATATAGGGCCGTACGCGCCGGTCACATTCGCGGCAGTTGCGAAAAAAAGCATCTGGCAGACCGCACTCCAGCGTAGCGCCCGGAATGAGTTTGGCAAGATCGGGTTTGGCATGTTCTACCCACAGCGCCAGGCAATCGGTGCGGCTCATCGATGCGGGTGGTTTAGTTACGCCGGTTGCTTTACGCGCTTTGGCAAGCGGTTTGGCCGACGCTTTTGTGGACGCCTTAGTGGCTG
>JAYWCO010000290.1:0-2019 GCA_043780475.1 Burkholderiales bacterium
TGATACGGGTGATGAAAAAAATTTATTACAGAACGAACTTGCAGCACGCTCGAATAAAGTAATAGCGCTGTTGCAACGCGGCCATCAAGCGGTTGATCAATTTGAAGCGGATTTTCGTCAGACTTGGGACTTCCGTAAAAAGGTAGCGCGCCGCTTAGGAAAAGTAACGCGCAGCGACAATATCGCCTTTGATGGGCTCGCCCGTGTTTCCCACGTCACTGATGCCACTGACTGGCGGGTTGAATATCCATTAGTGGTGCTCTATCCCGATACTGAGGAAGAAGTCGCGCCGATGGTGAAAGCGCTGATTGAATTAGGCCTCACCATCATTCCACGCGGCGGCGGTACCGGCTATACCGGTGGCGCAATTCCGCTCACCAAACACACTGCCATTATCAATACCGAAAAGCTGGATGCACTCGGCCTGGTTGAACGTATTGCGCTGCCCGGCGTGGCCGAGCCTGTCGCGACTATTCGCTGTGAAGCAGGGGTGGTAACCAAACGCGGCATGGAAGCTGCCGAGGCCGCGGGCCTGGTCTGGGCCTGTGATCCAACCAGCGCCGACGCCAGCTGCATAGGCGGCAATGTGGCCATGAATGCAGGCGGTAAAAAAGCGGTTCTATGGGGCACCGCGCTGGACAATCTGGCCTCGTGGAAGATGGTGGATACCAATGGCGACTGGCTGGAAGTCGAGCGTCTCAATCACAATCTAGGCAAAATTCATGATATTGAAATGGCGACATTTCGGGTGCGTCATTTTGATGAGAAGGGCCGCACTACTCAACCCGACGAGATGCTTGAGATTCCCGGCGCAAGCTTCCGCAAAACCGGTCTCGGCAAAGATGTCACCGATAAATTTTTAAGCGGACTGCCGGGCATCCAGAAAGAAGGCTGTGATGGCATCATCACCTCGGCTCGCTTCATTTTGCATCGTATGCCCAAGCATATTCGCACGGTGTGTCTGGAGTTTTTTGGGCAGGTTAAAGAGGCCGTGCCGTCCATTGTCGAGATCAAGGATTACCTGGACAACAGTGATAAGGCGATCCTGGCAGGCCTCGAACATCTGGATGAGCGCTACCTAAAAGCGGTTGGCTATGCGACTAAATCACGCCGCAACCAGCGTCCAAAAATGGTGTTGATTGGCGACATCGTATCCGATGATGAAAATGCGGTGATGGAAGCGGCAAGCCAGGTGGTCAGGCTCGCCAATGCCCGCCATGGTGAAGGCTTTGTTGCGGTTACCCCTGACGCACGCAAGAAATTCTGGCTGGATCGCGCGCGCACTGCCGCCATTGCCAAACACACCAATGCGTTCAAAATTAATGAAGATGTGGTGATCCCGCTGGATCGTCTCGGCGATTACTCGGACGGGATTGAGCATCTGAATATTGAACTATCGATTAAAAATAAATTGCGTTTGGTGGATGCGCTGGAAGCGCTGTTCCATACTCAGCTTCCTCTGCATGAAGATGATGAAAACATCGCGCGCGAAGAAATTTTTGGGCAGCGCATAGAACAGGCCCAGGAATTATTGGACACCGTTCGTGCCCGCTGGAATTTTTTACTGGTCAATCTGGATCAGCCGGTAGCGGAAGTCGTCGATGAACTGATCACGGTCGGTCTGACCGATGTGCAGATCAAGGCGGTATCGTCATCCACCACCGTGTTCAATCTGCTGCAAACCTATGCGATACGGGTCTCATGGAAAACTGAATTACGCGATCCTCTTTCGCAGATTTTTTCAGGCCGGGTATTTGAGCGCGTGGTCAGCAAGATGATCGAGACGCATAAGCGTATTTTAAAAAGCCGCGTCTTTGTGGCGCTGCATATGCACGCAGGCGACGGTAATGTTCACACCAATATTCCCGTGAATTCAGATGATTACGATATGCTGCAGGAAGCCAATCAATCGGTGGCCCGCATCATGGCGTTTGCGCGACATTTGAATGGGGTCATTTCCGGCGAGCACGGCATTGGTATTACCAAGTTTGAGTTTTTAACGCCGGATGAAATCGCGCC
>JAYWCO010000291.1:0-2666 GCA_043780475.1 Burkholderiales bacterium
CGCCGATCTTCATCCATCAGCTTATGGCCACTCCACGCTTCCGGGATCATCATCATCATGGCGTGAGCGAGTGAATAACCGCCCATCACGAGCATTTCAAGGCAATTATCGAATGACGCAGAATCGGACTGGCCGTCGTAAATCAGGGGCCATATTTTATCCAGATCCGCTTTCAAAACCGGCGAAGCAATCGCCTGCTGGCGCGCCCGAATCCAGTTGACGTTACCGCGCAAGGTATTGATTTCGCCATTGTGCGCGATCATGCGAAACGGGTGCGATAAGTCCCAGGTTGGAAAGGTATTGGTCGAGAACCGCTGATGTACCAATGCCAATGCGCTGGTCATCGTTTTATCCTGCAAATCGGTGTAGTACTGACCGACCTGATCTGCCAACAACATGCCTTTGTAGACAATGGTGCGGGTCGAAAACGATGGCACATAAAATTCTTTGCCATGCCGCAATTGCAGAGCCTGAATCGCGTGACCGGAGCTTTTGCGGATAATAAAAAGCTTGCGCTCCAAATCATCTTGCGTCATTTCTTTGCTGCCGCGCGCCACAAAAATTTGGCGAATCAGTGGCTCGACCGCGATCGTCGCAGTTGACAGACCGTGATTGTCAGTCGGCACATCGCGCCAGCCGAGCAATATTTGGCCTTCAGCGTGAATGGCACGCTCAATCTCCTGCTCACAGGCCATACGGGACGCGGGTTCGCGGGGCAAAAACACCATACCGACGCCATATTGGCCGATGGCAGGCAGTGTCAAACCCTGCTGTCCGCAGACGCGGCGTAAATGTTGATCTGGAAGCTGAATTAGAATGCCCGCGCCGTCGCCCAGCAGGGGGTCATAACCGGTCGCGCCACGGTGGCTAAGATTATCCAGAATCTTTAAGCCTTGCTCGACAATCGCATGCGATTTTTTGCCCTTGATGTGCGCCACAAAACCGACGCCGCAGGCATCATGCTCGTTTTGCGGATTGTAGAGCCCCTCCGCTGTCGGCGGGGCTGACAGGACAGGACTCAATGGGGACGTGGCTGCAACATTTTTGGACATGCCAATTTCTCCGAAAAACCAAGAAGGCCGAAAAACTAAAACAACATGAGGACAGAAATTTGAGCGCAACCACAACCGACATCCCTGCACAATTATAGGCGCGCCGCCATGCACGACGCACGATGCGCTATTGCCGTGCGTGAAAATGGGCAAGCGTTGTTTTGTGACCGGGGTCTTGACGATGGCAGGGGTTTTCCATCGCGCAGCTTTGGTGGGATGAGCGGCTCGATCAAGCGACTCATACACGGTTGCAAATAAACGACAAATACATTCCGAACGTTTAATCATAACGCCGGTATTGACGCGCTGCAACAAATTTATCCGGCATGGCATGGTTTGAGCCGTTTAATAAAGCTTTATAAACCTTTATAAACCATTTATTTTTAACCTGCGTTCACTCAGAGCTTGACCAACACGAGACCAACATGCAAATAAGGCATTGCAGTTTGATACACTACCTAGCAGTGTCGGGTCAGGCGAATCTAAAGTGCATCGCAATATTGATGCCGCGCCGTTGGCGTTACAAGGGGAAAACATGCAACACACCACCATGCGGACAACAAGCCAATCAACAGCCCCTTTAATGAACCGCCCTACTCTTTATGCCAAATGTTTGGGCATCGCGTGGGCGGGCGTCATTTTGGCAGCGTTGGCTAGTTGCAGCGGGGCGGTCAGCAGCCCCCCTGACCCCATTATTGCCGTGCCACTTTCGGTATCGCCACCCACTGCAGATATTTTTTCTGGTATGCCCACTACATTCACCATTAGCGGCGGCACGCCTGGCTATAGCGCTTTCTCAAGCAACAGCGACACTCTTCCTGTCGTCACAACTGTTACCGGTAACAAGTTTATCGTCACGCCTAAAACAGTGACTTCTAGTACGGCGATCGATATCACCGTACGAGATTCCGCGAATGCGATACCGGTTACCGTGAAAATAAACATCAAGCCCAATATTTTTTCAGTGCTGCCCAGCAGCCCGATCACAGTTGCGGGCGCAAAAGGCGTGCTGGTTGGGCAAGATGGCTTATGTCCAAATGCCGCTTTGCCGATACCGGTTAATTTTTATATTTTTGGTGGGGCGGAGCCCTATTCCGTTACTTCGCCTCTCACGACATTTGCACAAATTTCGCCTGTTAAAGACGGCAGTTTTACAGCGACAATTATGGATTGCGGCAAGACCTCATTTATCGTGAAAGACAAGACAGGAACGTCTATCGAAACGACTACCGTTGAAGGCGTCAAGGGAGCTCAAGGCAGCGCCGTAGCACCGGTGGCGTTTAGTGTAACGCCCAACATTGTTAGTATTGCTTGCGGTTCAGGTGCCAGCATCTTGTTGACGGGCAGTGGACAATTTATGGCCAACAGCATTGGCGGCAACTTTATCGTTACGCCTAATATCGGCCCCCTACCGGCGAATGTGGCCGTAGGCGTCCGCAGCGGCACGGTAAGCTCACCAGTTAAAGTAGGTTTTACAAGTACAAGTGAAGGCATTACGCTTTCGGCTTTAGTCACGATAACGGGATTGGTCGGGGGCGCGTGTCCTTAATGGATACTTAATTTCAATTTATTTCGCTTGGAAATCATAAAGTTACCAAAATCTGGGTTTGTAAA
>JAYWCO010000292.1:0-9115 GCA_043780475.1 Burkholderiales bacterium
TGATTGCAACCTGGCGCGCCGGATCCATGCGATTCTGGAAATATTTCGCCAGGCGGGATGCGCCAAAACAAATAACCAGATAGACCACCGCCGCAAACACATAAAGCTCAACAATGCGCCCTGAAATCTGCCCGGCCTTGCTCGCGGCACCAAGAAAATCCTTGAGGCCGACCACATATACCAGCGAGGTATCCTGAAATAAAATAATCGCCTGGGTGAGAATAATCGGCACCATATTACGGAACGCCTGCGGCAACACCACATTGCCCATGGCTTGCCAATAATTCATCCCCAGCGCATAGGCGGCCCATGGCTGGCCGCGCGGCACGGATTGAATACCGGCACGAATAATTTCAGAAAAATATGCGGATTCAACCATGATGAAAGCAATGATGGCCGAGGTCTCAGGCCCGATGGCTTCGCCCTGCTGGCCAGTAAAATATTTGACGATTTCTGGCGCCATAAAGTACAGCCAGAAAATCGCCATGATGAACGGGATGGATCGCACCAGATTCACAAAGCCTCCAATCGTGGACGACAGCAGCTTGAAGCGGGAAAGCCTCCCTAACGCCAGCAGGGTGCCGAAAAAAATCCCCCCTGCTAGCGCGATGCCAAACAGCTTGAATGAAAACAGCAGTCCACTCCAGAGGAAGGGCAGATTCTTGACGATGATGCCAAAATCAAAATCACCCATGCTAATGACCTCCCTGCGAAACATAGCCCGGTACCGCGACTTTGTTTTCCAGCAAGCGCATCAGGAAGATGACCGTCAAGGTGATGATTACGTAGAGCAAGGTAGCGGCGGCAAAAGGCGCAAATTTGACGAAGGTGTATTCCACAATCTGGCGGCTTTGCGCGGTCAGCTCCAGCACACCAATAGTGAGTGCCGTCGATGAATTTTTGAAGATGGTTAAAAATTCTGAGGTCATCGGTGGAATGATCAGGCGAAACGCCATCGGCAAAATCACAAAGCGATAAACCTGTGGGAGCGTAAAGCCCATCGCCAGTCCGGCGTTGGTTTGGCCGCGCGGTAATGATTCGATGCCGGCGCGAACCTGCTCGGCAACGCGCGAGGCGGTGTACATGCCCAAACACAATACCGCGGCGGTAAATTCCCACAGGCTGAATTGCGCGAAGGGCAGGGTGATGAGATTTGGGTAGGTTTGTTTGAGCCAATCACCCAGCTCAGCGGGCAACATTTCCGGCATCACAAAATACCAAAGGAACATTTGTACCAGCAGCGGGATGTTGCGGAAAACCTCCACATAGCAGGTGGCCGCAAAATTCAGCCATTTGATAGGTGTGGTGCGCAATACCCCCAGCACCGAGCCTAAGGTAAAGGCAATCACCCACGCACAGCTTGAAACAATCAGCGTCCACATCAGGCCCGACATCATCCAGTGCAGATAAGTCACGCCACCTGATGGCGCTTGCTCCAAAAATACTTTCCACTCCATGCTTCCCTCCCGGTTTGCCGCGCTAGTTATAGTGCCCGTGTGGGCGGGTGGCGGTTACTCGCTAATCATGCTGTCGCAGCAATGCAATCCTGCATTTAAAAACGGGGAGCCGATTTTTCGATTCCCCGTCCGGGCTATATTTACTCCGGTAGCGCTTGGAGTTGGAAGCCTGCTTTTAACAGTGGTGACATCGGCATGCCAATGGTCGAGCCATCAGGCAGCTTGCTGACAAACCATTTGTCATAGAGTTTGTTGATTTCACCGGAACGGAACAGTGCCGAGAAGGTTTTCTTGACCACTAACGCAAAGTCAGCATCATTGCGGCGATGCATTACAGCATAAGGATCATAGGATAGATAATCACCGACCACCACATAGTCAGCGGGCTTTTTGGATTTTGCGACCAGCCCATAAAGCAGCACATCATCCATGGCAAAGGCAACCGCACGGCCTGATTCAACCGTCAGGAATGATTCGCCATGATCTTTCGCGGACAAAAATTTCATGCCCAGTTTTTCTTGATCGTTCAGGGTTTTCATCACGCGCTCATTGGTGGTGCCCTGCGTGAGCACCACGGTCTTGCCCTTCAAGTCTTTATAGCTCTTGATCTTGGAGGATTTTTTCACTACCAATTTGGTGCCGGTCACGAAGGTTGTAGGCGCGTAATCCACCTGCTGCTGGCGGGTTAAGGTATTGGTAGTGGAGCCGCACTCCAGATCAATCGTGCCATTGGCCATCAGCGGGATGCGGGTCTGAGAAGTGACCGGGTTCATCTTGACGGTCAGCATCGGCATCATCAATTGTTTTTTGACTTCTTCGACAATGGCCGAGCATAAATCGATCGAGTAGCCGATAGGTTGCTGCTTTTCGTCGAGGTAGGAAAACGGCGCTGAGGTTTCGCGAATACCTAATGTAATAACGCCGGATTCTTTAATTTTCTTGAGCGTGCCGGTCAGCTCCTGTGCCGTCACGGGCAGCGGTACCGCCAGTGATGCTGCGGCAATCAGGCCCGCAGCCAATGTAGACAATTTTGTAAACTTCGTCATGGGTTGGTACTCCTCGTGTTGTTGAATTGAAATATTCAAAGTCAATACCGCCGCTCATGGATTCATAGATAGATAGATACATATATAGAGCGAAGCACTTTTTATAATTTGCAGATGGTAATAAATGAATACCGTGAAATTAATACACTGCAAATTCAGTTTACCTGACTTCCAAAAGCAATGTCCACGCCAAAAGCGGGCTTACGGCCTGGCACGCTGACGGCGGCTCGATTGTGCCTGCGCTTCAAGGTACATCCAGAGCTGATTGAGTAGTGGCTTGGCTGGCATATTGCCGTTGTGGTCCGTGCTGCGTTTGCAGTAAAGGCGCACCTCCATTTCGCCGCACCATCCCGCATCATCGGCGAGCGTGAGTTGGCGATTTTTTAGCTCGCAAACCACGGTGCTGTCCAGCAACCAGGCAATACCGTGCCGTTCCAGCGCCATGACTTTAAGCGCTTAGGCCATACCGGTTTCATAACGGCGGCGCAAGTGATGGTGATGCTGACGTCGGCGCGATTCCAGAATGATTTCAACCATTTGTCCCAGAAACGCACTTGGTTAATAGGCGAGATACGGGATCAATGCAGCAGCGGCGCCCGGCAATACAAAACTCGGCTTACCATCACGTTGCGCTCGCGCGTAGGGAGGGGCGCAAGCCTTCATTGCCCAGCGGAATCATGGCGTAGCCCTTCGTGTCGAGCTGAATTGGCTGCTCCGGATGGTGATAGCACATCAACAAATCACAGTTGCCTTCGACCAGCGCCATCATTGCATCATGGACATTAAGTGCAGCCAATTTCGTATCAAGCGGCGCGCCATCGAAGTGAGCACGCTCTACTTTGGTGAGCCATTTTGGATAAAAGCTCAGCGACAGTGCGTGTGGCACGGCAAATAACAGTGTGTCAGTCGGCACGGGTCGTCGGCCACACAAGGTCGCACGCGCTTCAAACACATCATGCAAGATCAGCGCCACCCGTTCCCGAAACGCCTCACCCGCCAGGGTCAGGGTAGTGGGATACGAGGTGCGATCAATTAATTCTGCCCCCACCCAATTTTCCAGCGCCTTGATGCGGCGACTGAAAGCAGGCTGGGTGATATGTCGCAGCTCGGATGAGCGCGAAAAGCTGCCGGTCTCGTCTAAACTCAAAAAATCTTCCAGCCATTTAATTTCCAAGGGTAAAAATCCGTAGAAGGGGACAAAAGGTTATAAATTAAAATAATTGTTGTTCTAAAGCGGCTACGCCAAGCGGCTATTTTGCCGCTTATCTTGGGCTAACGGTAAACTGTGATGTCAATTCGCGTCGTGTGATTTGGCCACCACCACTGAATCATGGACGTTATTTATCCAAACCCATATTCACTTAACCTTAACCCTAATGAAGCGAAGCCAAAATGCGTCCCATGCAATTAAAAGCAACTCAAAATTTTTATGCTGCGGCGAGCCGTCTGTTGCATTGTTTGCTGTGCGTGCTGTGCACAGGTATTTTTACCCAAACAGCCGCCGCATCTGCAAACCCAGCCGCCAACTTCCCTCACGGTGTGATTCCGCCGAAACTGGTGCTGGTGGTTGTGGTTGATGGTTTGCCACAGGAGCAACTACTCAAAAATTATGATCTTTTTGCCGCCAACGGATTCCGGCGGTTAATGGATCGCGGTGCATGGTTCCGGGATGCGCATCAGGGTCATGCGATCACGGTGACAGCGGTTGGTCATGCAGCGGTGCTCACCGGCGCTTATCCGTATCAGCACGGAATTATTGCTAATGATTGGCGTGACCGTGATGGTAAATACATGTACTGCGTGCAGGATGAGCGCCATAAATATCTCGATGGCTCGCCGACCTCGGATGAAGACGGCACCAGCCCGCGTAACCTCAAAGTCAGCACGGTGGGTGATGAATTAAGGTACGCAAACAATAATCTATCGCGGGTTTTTGCCGTGTCCGGCAAAGATCGTGGCGCGATCTTGTTGGCGGGTAAAACCGGTATCGCCTACATGTATATGAATAATTCCGGCACCTTCTCAAGCAGCACTTACTATATGCAGCAGCATCCTGATTGGGTGACGAAGTTTTTTGAAAAAAAACCGCAGGATAAATATTTCAAAAAAGTCTGGGAGCCTTTGCTAGCGGCGAAAAATTATGCGCGTTCGGTTCCGGATGGGCAGTCTTATTCCACCAGTTTCAAAAAATTATCCACGCGTTTCGGTATGCAATATGGTTTGGCGATGGAGGCGCCCAATCCGATTTATTACGGACAATTATTGGCGGGCCCGTTTGGCGATGAGATGACCGCAGATTTTTCAAAGGCGCTCATTGATAATGAAAATCTCGGCCGTAATCCTGCCGGTGTGACGGATATATTGGGCGTGAGTTTTTCCAGCCACGATTACATTAACCATAGTTTTGGCCCGGAAAGCATGCAATCTCAAGATCATTTGATTCGACTGGATCGCACCCTGGCAGATTTATTTACGCACGCCGAAACCCGTGCCGGTAAAGGCAATGTGTTGATCGTATTGACGGCTGATCATGGCTTTATGAACGTGCCGGAATATAGCGAGGCCCGGCAATTCGAGGCGGGGCGCATTGATTACAAAGAGCTAAACGAGGCCGCGAATAAAACGCTGGAAACGCGGTTTGCGATTCCGAAACTGATCAAGCAATCCATCACTGGCGGGGTCACACTCGACTACGCAGCCGCCGAAGCCAAGGGGTTTTCACGCGAGGCACTGGAGCAAGCCGCGATGCGCGCCATTCTGGCCTTCCCTGGTATCAATTATGTTTACACCCGCAGCCAGCTTGAGACCGGCAACATGCCTGCGACGCGCATCGGCACGCTCGTTACCCGCGCCTGGAATCGGCAAGAAGCGATTGATTTGGTGGTCATTCCCAAACCGTTTTATTTTTTCCAGTCAAAAACTTTACGCACCGTAGCCTGCTCGCACGGCACGCCATACAGCTATGACACCCAGGTGCCGCTATTGCTAAGCGGCGATAAATGGATCCAGCCTGGCCGCTATACGGCACCGGCGGAGGTGGTTGATATTGCGCCCACCTTGTCCGTGATTTTAAATACGCGACCGCCGAGCGCGGCTGAAGGTCGGGTGCTAACGGAAGCACTGAAGGAGGCACCAAAGGATACACCGAAGCGTTAATCAAAAGGCAAACTCTAGCATTGGCGGATATTTTGGAGCAAAAAGCCTTGGAGAAACCCGCCGATGCTAGGGTTTAATTGTTTTACTGGCCTTGGTTTCTAAACGCCAGCTTTGCAAACGCGCACACCAACAGCCGCTACGGCTTGGATAAAGTGGGCAGTGCGGCGATGAGCTTGGTGGTATCGAATCCCATCGCGGTTAATCGTGCCAGCAATGCACTGTATTTCGCCGCATCCATGGTCGGGGTGCGCGACAGAATCCATAAAAATTTTCGGTCGGGCTCGCTCACGGCCGCGTATTGATAATCCGGATCGAGATCAATCACCCAGTAATTGCCCCATACCTGCGGGAGCCAGGCGAGCCAGGCCGGGGCGAAACGTACTTTAAGTTTGGCCCCGGTGGTGTCACCTGATGAAGGCTTAACCACGCCAATCACTTCTTCAGTTTTGCCGCCTTCAATGCGGCAACGATTTTTGACTTCAATTTTGCCATCGGGTTGCAGGCTGTAAGTGGCGGTCGTATCGCTCAGACATTGCGCCTGGAAGCGGTTAGGCAGCAGCGCAATTTGATGCCATTTGCCGGCATAGCGTTTAAGGTCAACACGCTCAATGGTTTTGAGTGAGGCAGGCTCATTGGCGATGGCAGTGGTCAGGCCGAATGAAAGTCCCACAGTAATGAACGGGACGATTAGAAGTCTTGTGGTGGTGATTAACATGCGTTTTTCAATCAAATGATGGAATGATAAAAAGAAACTTTCTTACAACAATAATGCTGCCGCTACTTGGCGGCCTTCACTTGCCAGCACATTGTAGGTGCGGCAAGCGGCTGGTGTGTCCATGACTTCAAAGCCAATTTTTGCCTGTGTAAACGCCGCCATGATCTTGACATCCGGAAAGCGGAAAACTTTGCCCGCACCAAACACCACCAGCTCGGGTTTCAGCTCGATCATAAGCGCAAAATCTGCCAGGGTGAGGGCTGCGAAATCAGCTGAAGTCCACGGGCTGATCAACTTTTCAGGCAGCACGATCACGGCATGATTCAGAGGCAGATGGTTAACCGAAATATAGCCTTCGCCATAGCCAGTGATCATGTTTTGGCCCTGGTTGGTGTTCAGATGGAGTTTCATTTCAATCGTCGCTTTATGAATGGGTAGTAGTTTGGCGGGGGTGCAGTGCAGTGCTTATGGCGCAACCTCACTGGCTCAGCTAAAATCATTGTTGCATTGCACCACTGACCGTCATTATAAAACCATCACCTCCTGCCAAAGCTCACATGAGTCATGAATTTTCCCGCATCAAGCGGTTGCCTCCCTATGTTTTCAATATTACGTCCGAACTCAAAATGGCGGCACGCCATCGCGGTGAAGATATTATCGATATGTCGATGGGCAATCCCGATGGCGCCACGCCGCAGCATATTGTTGATAAATTAGTCGAAGCCTCCAAGCGCCCCAATACGCACGGTTACTCGGTTTCAAAGGGTATTCCCCGTCTGCGCAAAGCGATTTGCGATTGGTATAAGCGTCGCTACGATGTTGATTTTGATCCTGATACCGAAGCGATTGTCACCATCGGTTCCAAAGAAGGGCTGGCGCATTTGATGCTGGCCACACTCGACAGCGGCGACACGGTGCTGGTGCCCAACCCCAGCTATCCGATTCATATTTACGGTGCGGTGATTGCCGGCGCGCAAATCAAGCATGTGCAGATGACGGATGGGGTGGATTTTTTTGCAGAAGCCGAAAAGGCGATTAAGGAAAGTTACCCTAAACCGAAAATGCTGATTCTGGGTTTCCCGTCGAACCCAACCGCAAAATGTGTGGAGCTGGAATTTTTTGAACGCATTATTGCGCTGGCCAAAGCCAACAATGTTTTGGTTGTGCATGATTTGGCGTATGCCGACATTACCTATGATGGCTGGACCGCGCCGTCCATTATGCAAGTCCCGGGCGCACGCGATGTGGCGGTAGAATTCTTTACGATGTCAAAATCCTACAACATGGCGGGTTGGCGTATCGGTTTTATGGTGGGCAACAAAGAGCTGGTTGCAGCTCTGGCGCGGATGAAGGGCTATCACGATTACGGCACCTTCACGCCCATCCAGGTTGCCGCGATTGCGGCATTGGACGGGCCGCAGGATTGCGTAAAGGAAATCGTGGCGCAATATCAGGAGCGCCGTGATGTGCTGCATAAGGGCTTGACCGAGGCGGGTTGGGTAACCGAAAAACCCAAAGCATCCATGTATATCTGGGCAAAAATTCCTGCGTTTTATGCGCCCATGGGCTCGCTGGAATTCGCCAAAAAATTATTGGCGGATGCGAAAATTTCAGTCTCGCCCGGCGTGGGCTTTGGTGAGTACGGCGACGATCATGTGCGCTTTGCGTTCGTGGAGAATTCGGAACGTATTCGTCAGGCGGTGCGTGGCATTAAAGATATGTTCCGCAAAGACGGACTGCTGAAATGAAGCCGATTCGGGTAGGTCTGCTCGGTTTGGGAGTGGTGGGCGGTGGCACTATTGAAGTGCTGCGCCGTAATCGGGAAGAAATTGCTCGGCGCGCGGGCCGTGAAATTTTGATTACCCATGCAACCGCAAAAAACCTCGACAAGCCACGCGATTTTGCACTTGACGGGATTGAGCTGGTTGCAGATGCGCATGCGCTGGTGGCTAACCCCGATATTGATATTATTTGCGAATTGATTGGCGGCGATACCAACACCAAAGACTTGGTATTGGCCGCAATCGCGAGTGGTAAACATGTTGTTACTGCCAACAAGGCGCTTCTCGCCAGGCACGGCACCGAGATTTTTGCCGCCGCCCAAAAACATCAGGTGATGGTGGCGTTTGAAGCGGCCGTGGCGGGCGGCATTCCGATTATCAAGGCGCTGCGCGAGGGGCTGTCGGCGAACCGCATCGAGTGGATCGCCGGCATTATTAACGGCACCTCCAATTTTATTTTGTCGGAAATGCGTTCCCGTGGTGCCAGCTTTGAGTCGGTGCTGAAAGAAGCGCAGGCCAAAGGTTATGCCGAAGCTGATCCAAGCTTTGATATTGAAGGTATCGACGCCGCACACAAGCTCACGATCCTGTCGGCGATTGCGTTTGGTACGCCGGTGCAGTTTGAAAGCGCTTATACCGAGGGTATTTCCAGACTCACCGACAAAGATATCCAATACGCGGAACAACTCGGCTATCGCATCAAACTACTCGGTATCACGCGCTGGACCAACGCCGGTATTGAGCTGCGGGTACATCCCACCCTGATTCCCGAAAAACGTCTCATCGCGAATGTTGAAGGCGTGATGAATGCGGTTTTGGTCAAAGGTGATGCTGTCGGTGCAACGCTTTATTCCGGGCGCGGCGCAGGCGCAGAAGCCACTGCCAGTGCGGTAATTGCAGATTTGGTGGACTTGAACGCCAAATCATTTGCAACCGCCTTAACCATATCCTGACAATCAT
>JAYWCO010000293.1:0-3259 GCA_043780475.1 Burkholderiales bacterium
CCACCATCAGGATCGGCACCGCCATCGGCAGCAGCACATAGCGGAAGGTTTGCCACTGGGTGGCGCCATCAACCTTGGCGCACTCCTCAATCTCAACCGGAATTGTTTCGAAGTAGCCTCGAATTGTCCAGATATGCATGGCCACACCGCCAAGATAAGCGAGGATGACGCCTGCATGAGTCTCAATTCCCAGCCACGGCGCATAGGTGCCGATGGTGTCGAAGATGGCGTAGATCGCCACCAGCGCCAGCACTGCCGGAAACATTTGCAGTAGCAGCATGGTGTTAAGAATAGTGGATTTATAACGAAATCTTAGCCTTGCAAATGCGTAAGCGGCGGTGGTGGAAATAGCGACAATCAGCACCGATGAAATAGTCGCGATCTTGATTGAATTCCACAGCCAGCGTAATACCGGAAATGGCGGGTCCACCAGGCTGCCATCCGGGCCTTGATAGGAAATCCCCAAAGCGAGTTTCCAATGCTCAAGGCTGATCTCGGTCGGGATCAGCGTACCGGTCGAAAAATTGCCGGGCCGTAGTGAAATAGAGATAACCGCCAACAAAGGGAACAGCGTAATCGCTATCAGCACCCAAAGAAAAGCATGGGCCGCAAACACGCGCCAGCGCTGACTATTACCGGTGACTATCGCCATGATTATTTATCCTCGATTATTTATCGGCTGCATTGACTTTGGCAATTTTTAAATTCGCCATCGACAGTAAGGCGATCATAAAGAAAATGACCGTAGAAATAGCGGCGGCTAAACCAAAATTTTGCCCCGAATCCTGGAACGCAATCCGATAGGTATACGACACCAGAATATCGGTCGTGCCCGCCGGTAATTTGGTGTTGAGATAATCCGGACGGCCGTCCGTGAGCAGCGCGATGACCACAAAATTATTGAAGTTGAATGCGAATACCGTAATCAGCAGCGGCGCTAATGGCTTGATAATCAGCGGAGCGGTAATTTTGAAAAAATTGGTGAGCGGCGAGACCCCCGCAATCGCCGAGGCTTCGTACAGATCAGCCGGAATCGCCTTGATCAAGCCGCTGCACAAAATCATGATGTACGGGTAGCCCAGCCACACATTCACGATCAGGATCGCAATTTTGGCCAGCGTAGGGTCAGCAAACCATGCCGGTTTAATCCCGAACAGCGAATAAAGAATGGTATTGATCTCGCCAAAATTCTGGTTAAACAATCCCTTGAATACCAAAATCGAAATGAACGCTGGTACCGCATAAGGCAGGAATAACAGGGTGCGATAGGCGGTGCGATAGCGCAGCGATTCCCAATTCAGCAGCACCGCGAGTGGCATCCCCAGCGCCAGCGTAAACACCACGGTGAGGCTGGAAAACATCACAGTCCAGATAAAAATCGACAAAAATGGCCCGCGAAAATCCGGGTCTGTCAGCATGCGCATATAGTTGGCAAAACCGACCCCCACCTTGAAGCCAGGTTGCATCGCCTCGCCCGCGCTGGTTTCAAAATAGCCGGTATCGTGATTTGATTTATACACCGTGCCCGTTGCAGCCAGCGTGAGCGAGCCATCCGCATTCGCTTTCCAAATATGATTGAGCGGCCCAAATTCGCGCACGCCGGCATAGCTGAGCACGGTGTGGTCAGGCAGCTCAAGCTGCAATTGCATGAGGATGTTGCGATGTTTTAGCACCTCAATCAGCGGCAAGGGTGGATTGATCGAAAAGCTGGCTTGCGCAAGCGGCAGCATGATCGTTTTGGCGGGCGGCTGCGCCGCTAGCAGTGCCAGCGATGGCGAGGCGTATTGCTGGATTGAAGCGGGCTTAATTTCACCAGGCACGTTAGGCAAACCCAGCTCACCCGGCGCTGCACGTGATGTCAGCACAATACGAAACTCACTGCCGTCGGCATGCAGGGTGTAATCCATGGTTTTGTCTTCGTCGGGTACGGTCTGCTCAAGCAGATAAGCGCGCACCCGGTCAACGCCGAGCAAATGCGCCGAGGAATAATTGGTAAAGCCAATCTGCGCGGTGTACAGCATCGGAAATGCCACAAAAACCACCATCCCGGCCAAGCCGGGAAACAGGTAACGAAAAGACTGCGCTGCATTCGAAAGGTAAACATAAAACCCCAAGGCGCATAGCGTCAGCACGCCCCATGCCCACGCCGTTTGACCGGTCGCGTAGATATTGAATACCAGGTAAAGACACGCTGCGGCCAGCGTTATCGTGAGTGGCCATCGCAGGAGCGACGCCCATTTGTTCAATCCATGATGGATGCGAAGAGAGCTCATCGTCGAGCCCGTTTGTTTTTACGAGCGCAGGACATCATTTGATATTCATCCGAGCGGCGGCACCGTTGAGCGCATCCTGCGGGGACTGTAGACCATTGGTGATGGCCTCAAGCGCTGCGTCCATCGCGGTCCAGAAGCGGCCCATTTCGGGAATGTTCGGGACGGGCTCACCGCGTCGTGCGTTTTCCATCGTGGCGCGGATATTCGGGTTGGCGGCCAGTTCTGCATAGAACGCTTTGTTGGCCGGTACGCCGAGTGGAACATCGGCGTTGATCGTCTTTAAGCTATCAGGCCGCAACAAATGATTTTCGATAAATTCACGGGCAATATCCTTGAACTTACTGGGTGCTGCAATCATGCAGCCCAACACGCCGACAAATGGTTTGGCCGGCTTGCCGTCCACGCCGGGGATCGGCGCTACCCCAAAATCAATCTTGCTGCGCTGCGCATTATCCCAAGCCCACGGCCCGGAAATCATCATCGCAATCTCGCCACGGCTGAAGCCCGCATCCATATTGGCGTAGCGGGCACCGCGCGGCATCTGACCGTTTTCAATTAAGCCGCGCAGCACCTCGCCGGCCCGCACCGCACCAGGTGTATTGACCCCAATCTGGCGCGCATCCAGCTCGCCTTTGGCATCGCGGCCAAACACATAACCGCCCGCGCCAGCCAACATCGGCCAGGTGAAAAAAGATTTGTTGTAGTCCCACAAAATAGCTTTTTTGCCGATCGCCTTGAGCTCGTTATCCAGCTTCGCTATTTCATCAAAATTGGTCGGTGGAGCTTTCACCAGCGCCTTGTTGTAAATAAGCCCGACTGCTTCAATCGCGATCGGGTAGCCCCAGGTTTTGCCCTGATAGGTGAATGCTTGCCATGCGGATTGTTCAATGCCATCGCGCACCTGCTTGTTCGGGCTAATAGGCGTTAATAAACCTGATTTGGCCCACTCGCCCACACGGTCGTGCGGCCAACAAAAAATATCCGGA
>JAYWCO010000294.1:0-3455 GCA_043780475.1 Burkholderiales bacterium
CGGCAAATTCTTCGTTTAATTTTTTCAGCGCTTCGGTCATATCGCTGGCGCATCTCACTGCGTCACCGCAAGGGTCAACCGCTGCCCTTGGTGCACCGAACAGCACCATCATGCCGTCGCCAATAAATTTATCAATGGTGCCTTCGTATTGATGCACGCATGCGACCATGCGGTCAAAATAACGGGTGAGTACCGTGGTCGTCATTTCCGGTGTCAATGATTCTGATAGGGCCGTAAAACCACGAATATCACTGAACAACACACAAACCTCGGCGGTCTCAGCCGACACGCCGGCTGAGAGATTACCCGCCATCATCTCCTGCAATACCGCGGGCGAGACGCTGCCGGCAAACGAGGTCTTGAACCGATTTTTTTCAAGCAGTGTCTGCACGCTATCTGCCACCCCTCTCAACAACACTCCGACCCACAAAGCCAGCGTCAAGGTTACGACAGGCAACAACCAAT
Organism: Burkholderiales bacterium; assembly: GCA_043780475.1. GTDB lineage: Bacteria > Pseudomonadota > Gammaproteobacteria > Burkholderiales > Usitatibacteraceae > UKL13-2. Next base: position 466 of record JAYWCO010000294.1, read on the forward strand.
TAACAGTGATGAGCATCACAGAGAGTACAAAAATAATCAGCGGCGCAAACACCAGAGCCAATAGATATAAGCCCGCGCGGGAGCGCAGGAATACCGTGCTGAGCAGGATCAAGCAAAGCACCGCCGTCAGCCACGCGGGCAGTGGACGGATCAGACCATTACCCAGCAGGCTGCGGAGTGCCTGAATATGAATGACAACGCCAGGCTGATTGAGATTTTCGAAGCCCGATTGGCGCCCCCACGAGGTCAGCAATAACGGCAGCTTCCAGCTATCAATACCGCTCATCACGCTGCCCACCACGACCACCTTGCCAGCGAAATACCGCGCCAGCGCAGACTCATCTTCCGCCAGCAAATCGAGCACTTTTTGCATGGGCATATAGTCGATTGTCCGGCCCACGCTAAAGTCGATATAGCCTGATGTCACAGGCTTGCCCAGGGCACGCGCCACGCTCCCTGCCATCGATGGCATACGGCCGCCGAACGGCAATTCGCGCTCATCAAAACGCCGCGCTGCCCGATCCGGGTCTTCAATCACCTGATCCAGCGAGAAGGTTTCATCCTGAAGCATGCGCAGATAGATTTTATTGATGCCTGCCAGACGACCATCCGCATCAATGGTGTGAACGATGGTGAGCGGGGCTTCTTGTTTGAGATTGCGCAGACTATTCAGGAGCGCCAGATCCAGCCCCGGAATAATCGAATCATACGAACGGGGCGGCAAGACAATATCGACCGCCACCGCAGCGGGCTTGCCGCGCCGGATCGCTTCAAATAATTTCGCATAATGTTTGTGCCACAGCGCGGAGGGCTCTTCAAATTTAACCAGCGCTCCGTCATCAACCCCGATCAGCACCGGGTCATTGATGGCCTCGCGTGGATAATAATCGCGCAGCAGCCGCATCTCGACATCAAAAGCCGTCCGCCCCAGTGCCGCATCAAGCGAGCCCATGCGATTGGGTAGTTGGGTTAGCATCAGCAATATCAAGACCGCGATCACCCCCATTAATGGCGCTAGACCAGAGCGCAAGCCAGCACGCTTCCACCAAGCGGCATACCTCGCCCTGCCCTTGATTGACTTATTGGCTGATTTTCTTGATGTGCGCATTTGTGATTTTTATCGATTTCGCTCTATTCTAGCGACGTTCACCCTATGAAGCATAAAACGATATTTCCATGAAAAGCTTTGGTCGTTTCGATTACATTATCGTCGGCGCGGGTACGGCCGGCTGCGTGCTGGCCAATCGGCTGTCAGCCGACCCGGCTATCCGCGTACTGCTGCTTGAGGCCGGTGGCAAAGATAATTATTTATGGATTCATATTCCGGTGGGCTACCTGTATTGCATCGGCAATCCCCGTACCGATTGGTGCTATCAGACCGAGCCTGAGCCCGGCTTGCATGGCCGCTCGATTTTGTACGCGCGTGGCCGCACCCTTGGTGGCTGCTCCTCGATCAATGCCATGGTTTATATGCGCGGCCAGGCGCGTGATTACGATGAATGGGCGGCCATGGGCAACCCTGGTTGGGGCTGGAATCAGGTACTGCCGGTGTTCAAACAAAGTGAAGATCACTATGCTGGCGACTCGGCTTTCCATGGCGCACAAGGCGAGTGGCGGGTAGAGGAGCAACGACTTGATTGGGAAATACTGCACGCCTGGCGTGCCGCAGCTGAGCAATGCGGTATTCCCCCGATAGCTGATTTTAACGGCGGCGATAATTTTGGTTCAGCTCGTTTTCAGGTAAACCAGAAAAATGGCATGCGCTGGAATGCCACCAAAGCGTTTTTACGGCCCGCCATGAAACGCACTAATTTAGTCGTACTCACGAATGCGCTATCGACCAAGATCCGCGTGGATACGGGCGACGGAGGCAGACGCGCTACCGGTATTGAATTCACACACGGCGGCGAAAACTATTTTGCCGAGGCGCAAATTGAAACCATATTATCTGGCGGGGCGATCAATTCACCGCAGCTACTGCAGCTTTCAGGCATCGGCCCGGCGGCATTATTGAAACAGCATGGCATTCCGGTAGTACATGAACTCAAGGGCGTGGGTGCGAATTTGCAGGATCATTTGCAGTTGCGCATGGCCTTCAAAGTAACGCGCACCCGCACCATGAATGAATGGTCAAATCGTTGGTACGGCAAAGCGCAAATGGCGTTGCAATATGCGCTGTTCCGCACCGGGCCGTTGACCATGGCGCCCTCACAGCTGGGCGCGTTTGCAAAGTCTGACCCGGCACAGAAAACCGCCAACATTGAATACCATGTGCAGCCACTGTCGCTGGAAAAATTTGGTGATCCGCTGCATCCATTCCCGGCATTTACCGCGAGCGTCTGCAATCTGCGCCCGGAAAGCCGCGGCTCGGTCGCCATCAACAGCGCTGATCCTTACACCTACCCAATCATCAAACTGAATTATTTATCAACCGAGGCTGATCGAAAAGTTGCCATTGATTCTCTCAAGCTAACCCGCCGGATTGCGCACTCGTCGGCATTGGCAAAATATCAACCGGAAGAATTCAAGCCCGGCCCCTCTGCACAAACCGATGAGCAGCTCGCACACGCCGCAGGCGATATTGGCACGACCATTTTCCATCCGGTAGGCACCTGCAAAATGGGACCATCGACCGACGCGGAAGCGGTAGTGGACTCACGACTTCGGGTTTACGGTATTGATGACCTGCGTGTGGTCGATGCCTCCATCATGCCGACCATTACCTCTGGCAACACCAATTCACCGACCATCATGATTGCCGAACGCGCCAGTCGCATGATCATTGACGACCGAAAGACCGGCGCTTGAAAATGAAGCAGAGTGTTTTGCCGGCCCATGCTTCCCAGCGGGTCACTTCATCACCTCAATTCAGCAATAGCTTTCTGGCCTGGTATTTTGTATTGGTGTGGGGCTCGGGTTTTTTAGCGACCAAAATAGGGATTGAGTACACCGCGCCGTTCACGTTTTTATCGCTTCGCTATATGGCGGGG
>JAYWCO010000295.1:0-3276 GCA_043780475.1 Burkholderiales bacterium
CATATTCCATGACGGAAATTTTCGGCGTTCCCACTCAGGCTCTAATGGGCCAGCTCATGATCGGGCTGGTCAACGGCTCGTTTTACGCGATGCTGTCGCTGGGGCTGGCGATTATTTTCGGGATGCTGAATGTCGTGAATTTTGCGCATGGTGCGTTTTACATGATGGGCGCATTTTTTTCGTGGATGCTGCTGAATTATTTTGGGGTTAATTACTGGTGGTCGTTACTGCTTGCACCGCTGGGTGTGGCCGTGGTCGGCATCATTATCGAGAAGACCATGCTGCGCTGGTTGTATCAGCTTGATCATCTTTATGGTTTGCTTCTCACGTTTGGATTGGCGTTGATTATCGAGGGTATTTTCCGCGATCAATATGGCGTGTCTGGTCAGCCGTATGACTTGCCTGAGGTGTTCAAAGGTGCGTTTGATCTGGGCTTCATGATGCTGCCAAAATACCGTGCATGGGTAATCGTGGCGTGCCTGTCGATTTGCTTCGCTACCTGGTTCGTGATCGAACGCACACGTTTGGGCTCATACCTGCGTGCGGGCACCGAGAATCCAAAACTGGTGCAAGCCTTCGGTATCAATGTGCCGCTGATGGTGACGCTCACTTATGCGTTTGGGGTTGGCTTGGCCGGTCTGGCGGGCGTGCTCGCGGCACCTGTCTATCAGGTAAATCCCCTGATGGGTTCAAACATTGTCATCGTGGTTTTTGCGGTGGTGGTCATTGGCGGTATGGGTTCCATTCTGGGCGCCATTGTCACCGGGCTGGCGCTGGGCTTGATCGAGGGGCTGACCAAGGTTTTCTATCCTGAAGCCTCCGCCACGGTGGTGTTTATTATCATGGCGATTGTGCTGCTGATTCGTCCGGCCGGTCTATTCGGACGTGAAAAGTAATCATGGATAAACGCACGAAAATTCTTTACAGCATGCTGCTGTTGGGCGCGGTGGCAGCGCCTTTTGTGGGCGGCTATCCGCTGTTCCTGATGAGTGCATTATGTTTTGCACTATTCGCCTGCGCCTTTAATTTACTGATCGGTTTTACCGGCCTGCTGTCGTTCGGGCATGCGATGTTTTTTGGCATGGCTGCCTATTTTTGTGGCCATGCCGCAAAGGTCTGGGGGCTCACACCTGAGCTGGCGGTTTTAATCGGTACCGCCGGTGCGGCAGCGATGGGTTATTTGGTTGGCTGGCTGGCGGTGCGCCGCCAGGGGATTTACTTTGCGATGGTCACGCTTGCGCTTTCGCAAATGGTCTATTTTATTTGCGTGCAGGCACCGTTTACCGGCGCTGAGGACGGCTTGCAGAATGTGCCGCGCGGCAAGGCGTTTGGTCTGATCAACCTGCAAAGCGCCCCGCACGACCCCCTGTTTGGGGTGATACCGGTGCCCGATGATATCGTCATGTATTACTTTGTTCTCATTTTATTTTTGTGCGGATTTTGGATCATTTATCGCGCCATTTATTCACCATTCGGGCAGGTGCTGAAATCGATTCGTGAAAACGAGCCACGAGCGCTGTCGCTGGGCTACGATGTTGATAAATACAAGCTGATGGCGTTTGTCATATCAGCCGCGCTGGCCGGCATGGCAGGCGCTTTAAAAGCGCTATCCGTCGGTGCCGCCAGCCTCACCGATGTGAGTTGGCAAATGTCCGGCGAGGTGGTGTTGATGACACTGCTGGGCGGCATGGGCACTATCCTTGGCCCGGTGCTGGGCGCTACCACCATCATCACCATGCAGAACTATCTGGCGGGCTTCGGCTCATGGGTGACGATTATTATGGGTGTTACTTTCGTGGTCTGTGTGCTCGCCTTTCGGCGCGGTATGGTGGGTGAAATCGCTTATCGCTTGAAGCGATAATTAATCAGTGCCTAAAGCCAGCGCCTGAAGCGTTGATCGCCTATAAAGCGTGGTGTTAATCGCTTGTCAAGCATGGCGTTGATCACCTATCCTGTACGGTGATGTTGTGTCACTGCGCGTGCCACAAGTTCCGTGATTCTGCAACTATAAATTCTTGCTAAAGTCGCTTGAATTAGCCCGTTTTGGTCTATAAATCGCCTATAGCACACCCAAACTCGTCTATAATTCAAACGTTCGTTTTAATCTCGAATTTTAAGTCCAAGGCCTTTGTTCCCTATGAAAATCCTCGTCCCCGTGAAGCGTGTGGTTGATTACAACGTAAAAGTCCGCGTCAAAGCAGATCAAACCGGTGTTGAAATTGCCAATGTCAAAATGTCCATGAATCCTTTCGATGAAATCGCGATTGAAGAAGCGGTGAAATTGAAAGAGGCCGGGATTGCTACCGAAATTGTGGCGATATCCATTGGCGCAACGCAATGCCAGGAAACACTACGCACCGCGCTGGCGATGGGGGCGGATCGCGCCATTCTGGTAGAAACTGTCGCCGACATTCAGCCGCTGGCGGTAGCCAAATTGCTAAAGGCCATCGCGCTAAATGAAGCCCCGCAATTAGTGATTCTGGGCAAGCAGGCGATTGATGACGACTCCAATCAGACCGGCCAAATGCTCGCAGCATTATTGAATTGGCCACAAGCCACCTTTGCCTCCAAGGTCACGATCGCCAATGGCGAAGCCGAAGTCATGCGTGAAATTGATGGCGGCATGGAGACTGTGGCGATCAAACTGCCCGCCATCATCACTACCGATTTGCGTTTAAATACACCCCGTTATGCGACCTTGCCCAATATCATGAAGGCGAAGAAAAAGCCGCTGGATATTGTTACCCCGGAAAGTCTCGGCGTGGATGTTGCGCCGCGCCTCAAAACCCTCAAGGTGGTTGAGCCAGCCAAGCGCAAGGGCGGGGTAATGGTGGCCAATGTGGCGGCGTTGATCGATAAATTAAAAAACGAAGCGAAGGTGATTTAAATGGCTATTCTGGTTATTGCAGAACATGATAACGCAGCACTGAAACCCGGCGTCACCAACACGATAGCCGCCGCCCATAAAATAGGCGGCGATATTCATGTGCTCATCGCTGGCAGTAATTGCGCCGCAGCGGCCAACGCAGCGGCCGCGATTGTCGGTGTGAGCAAAGTCTTGGTGGCCGATGCGCCGCACTACGCCATGGGTGTAGCCGAAAACCTGGCGCCGCTGGTGGTAGGGCTGGCCCAAAATTATTCACATGTACTCGCTGGTGCCACCGCATTTGGTAAAAACCTGATGCCGCGCGTGGCTGCGTTGCTGGATGTGATGCAAATTTCGGACATCGTTGCTGTCGAGGCTGCCGATACATTTGTTCGTCCCATTTACGCGGG
>JAYWCO010000296.1:0-8723 GCA_043780475.1 Burkholderiales bacterium
CAACGGTTCGCGAGGGCTTGGACTGGGTCAATAGAATTCCGGCAGGTAGTCCAAGATTTTGTCCGCACCCCCCAATATTGAAAAGACACCCATTTGGATCATAAGCGTAGCTAAAACCCCGGCTATTCCGGGTCGCCATCCCTACAAGTAGCCTAAGCTTCTTCGCTAGTGATCCTGCTATGGCGGTTCAGTATTCGCCAGCGCGAGAACTATAAATATTTCGTGCGAAATATTGATAAGCGTTGACAAACAATCACCTGACCGCTATCTTAATGCGAATCGTTCTCATTTGTTTCTCGACTTTTGTTGAAATCGAGCTGACTTTGGGGATGAATTGGCCAGCGCGGCCCGTTGATCCGGTGTTATTCAATATTTACTCTCTCCATGGCCGGGGGTTTGTGATGTGTTGTCTCAAGCCCTTTTTGCGTAACAACGCTGACTTCATTTTTGATGCAGGACAATTTTTGCGCCCGAAGAGCCCACCCATCCCGACTCAATATCAGCAACTTTTTAAATACGGAATCAAGGAAAAACCATGCGTGTAAACAATCCAGTCTTAAAGGCGCTCAGTGTCAGCACCGCTGTCAGCATGACCCTCAGCATGGCGCTGGCCTCAAACCCTGCTGCCGCGCAAAGCAGCGAAACACAATTGATGAATCGGCTTGAACAACTCGCTGCCGAACTCGACAAAGTCAAAGCTGAATTAAAACAAATCAGGCAAAAGCAGGATGCGGCATCGGCAGTTGTGGCGAGCGCGCCTGTCGCCATGCCAACATCAAACGCCGCATCGGCATCACCCACTCAGCTAACCGCCTATGGTGAAATTAACTACAGCCGTCCGCGCAGGGATTCATCGGCGACCCAGGCTGACGTCGCGCGTTTCGTGCTGGGTTTTCAGCACCGCTTCGATGAAAAAACCAAAGTCGTTGCGGAGCTGGAAGTGGAGCACGCTGTTACCTCCGCAACCGATAAGGGCGAAGTGGCTGTTGAACAGGTTTATGTTGAACATCGGCTCAACGATACCTTTGGCGCGCGTGCTGGTTTGTTTCTGATTCCGCTGGGGCTGATCAATCAGAATCATGAGCCGCACACATTTTATGGTGTGAACCGCCCGACCGTTGAAACCGCGATCATTCCATCCACATTGCGTGAGGCGGGGATTCAATTGTTCGGTGAGCACGATAACGGCATCTCATGGAGTGCCGGCATTACCACCGGGTTTGATTTAACCAAATGGGATCCGCTCAATGCGGAGAGCATTGAATCACCGTTGCGCACACTGCATCAGGAAGGTCAGTTCGCCAAATCCAAAGACTTGTCACTTTTCGCTGCCGTTGACTGGCGTGGCATTCCCGGCTTGCGCATCGGCGCAGGCTTCACCACCGGCAAGGCCGGACACGGCACCGAAAGCTTCGCCGCGAAAGATGCTCGCACCACATTAGCTGATATTCACGCACAGTGGACACCGGGCGCGTGGGATTTTGCCGCAGTTTATGCGCGTGGCACCATTTCCGGTGCTGGTGCGTTAAATCAAACCTTGACGGGAGCACCGTATCTGGTGCCCAAATCGTTTGACGGGTGGTATGGGCAAGCCGCTTATAAGATTCGTTTGAATGGTGATTATCGGCTCTCACCATTTGTACGTTTTGAGAGAATCAATACGGGCCGAGGCTTTGACGGTGTGCTTGCCGGGCTGAATGCAAACGCCTACGAGACAGAATCAATTTGGACTACGGGCTTGAATTTCAATATCGCGCCAACGGTGGTGCTGAAAGCCGATTATCAGCGCTATAAAATAGTCAAAGACTCGGACCGCCTGAATCTGGGGCTGGGGTTTTCGTTCTGATGATGATTAGCAATTGATGCTACTGCTCTCTTTACGCCTTCAAACTTCACCGTTATGAAATCAACTCTGGTTTGGTTGCCTGCATCGGCGTTGGTCGCGATAGCGCCCGCCTATGCAGGGCAATACGCGACTGCTGACGAGGCGGCACGACGCGCTTTTCCGGAAGCAACCTCATTCAAGGAAAGTGTTTTTCAACTATCCGCAGATGAGCTGCGTGCCGTCACGGCCGCCACCGGATTGCCTGCCAAGCCGGTGCTGTGGCGCGCCCTGATTGCGATGAACGCTGAAAAACCCATCGGGCTGGTGGTGCTGGATGGCGTGATCGGGAAATTCGAGCTGATTGATTACGCGGTGGGCATCGGTGGTGATGGCAAAATTCGTCATGTAGAAATTTTGGCGTATCGCGAAAGCCATGGCTATGAGGTGCGCTTGCCCGGGTGGCGCAAGCAATTTGTGGGCAAAAATAAAGCTGATAAATTACGGGTCAGCGAAGACATTTCCTCGATCAGCGGGGCCACCATGAGCGCCACGCATATTACCGACGGGGTGAGGCGCATCGTCAGCACCGTTGACATTCTGAGAACCGGGGGCAAGCTTTGAACATGTTGAATCCGTTGAGTAGGACGCCGCCAGGTTTACGAAAGCGCGCCAAGCCGTTACTGGGAACCGTGGTTGAAATAGCGTTGAATGGCGTGGATGAGGTAGTCTTTATTCGCGCTACTAACGCCGCATTTGCGCGCGTTGAAACCATTCATCAAGCCATGAGCTTCCATGAATGCGCCGGCGATTTAACCGCCATTGCCCGCGCCAATAGTGGTGATGCATTTTCGGTCTCACCCGACACCTGGAAAACATTAGCACTGGCGCTGGATATGGAAGCGCGCAGCGGCGGGATTTTTAACCCGACCATCGCACCTGAACTGGTTAAACGTGGGCTGCTGCCTACGCCTACGCCTGCTCACACTCATGCGCCGTTCCCCACCTCCCTGCCGATTCCAAATGATAAGCAGATTCCGCAGCAGAGCAGCCTCAAAGAAAGCATCTCGCTTGAGGAAAATTTTTATGTGCGCATACACAAAGCGGTATGGATTGATTTGGGTGGTATTGCCAAAGGCTATGCGGTCGATGCCGCCGTCGACGCATTGATTGCCCACGAGGTTCCACACGGTATCGTTAATGCTGGCGGGGATCTGCGGGCGTTTGGCGATGTTGAGCATGCCGTAAGTGTGCGTATCCCAAGTGCGCCGCATACGGTGCTGCCTATTGCAAGCTTGCGCAATTTAAGCTGTGCTACCACCGCTCGCTACTACGCAGCCGATGTTGATGGCGCTATCGTGGGCGTGCGCAGTGCCGCCGCCATAAATTATGATTCTGTCAGCGTCATTGCGCCCTGTTGCGCGGTGGCGGATGCGCTCACTAAAGTACTCTGGCTGGGCGATCCACATAGTCTGGAAATTCGTGAAATGCTGAGGCACTTTAAAGCGAATGCGGCACTGCTAAAAGCGAACGCGGCACTCTTAAAAGCGAACGCGACACCGCTAGACTCGGCGGGAATAGTATGCCGTTTATAACTACCATCAGCCTGCTGGCCCCGCGCGCCCAAGCATATGCCTAAAAAACTCGCCACCCATCAATTAGGGCCACAGCATCGCCGCCTTACTTACGCTGGCCTCATATTGTTATGGGTATCCGGATTGTTGTGGCTGATTTTTCATTATTTCATGTCGACGGTCGGCGAATTCGGGGTCGGCCCACATCCGCTACAGGTCTGGTGGCTGAAGCTGCATGGCTTGGCCGCCATGGGTACGCTGATGATATTTGGCTCGTTGATGCCAGGCCATATCCGCCAAGCTTGGCGGCATCGAAAAAATCGCCTATCCGGTGTCGCCATGGTGACCAGCATGATCGCGCTGACACTAACCGGCTACGCGCTTTACTATGTCGGCGGCGAGGAATGGCGGCCGCTCATCAGCTTCAGCCATTGGCTATGGGGCCTGGCATTGGCACCGCTGATTGTGCTGCATATTATCTTGGGCCGACGCGCGCGCTTGCGGGCAGCACAATGAGTTTTTAGCGCATCGACTTAGTTGATTTACGCTGATGAATCTTGATCACGGCGTGTTGGTTTGAATGGGGGGAGATGGGGGTGAGCGCTGGTGCGGGCGGCGCAGACGCGTTTGCAGCACCACCCGCAACATCACCAGCCCCGCAGCCACCACAACCTCCACAACCGCTGCCGCAGGACTTTCCCGATGGTGATGCTACAACCCAGCTTTGCACCATGGTTTTCGATAGCCGCTGTAATCCCAGTGCTGCTGCGCTGCTCGCAAGCCAAGCCCCTGATTTTCGAATCAGCCATTGTGGCGCATATCGCTTTAGCGCATAAACCGCTGCGGACAAAACCATTAACGCCACGATTAGATTTTCAATCATCTCAAGCGCCCCACACGGCCAGCGCTACGCGGTAAGTTATAAACGACGCCAGATAGGCCAGGCCAAACAAATACGCCGCCATTAAAATCGGATAGCGCCAACTATTGGTCTCGCGCTTGACCGCACTCAAGGTCGCCACGCACTGGGGTGCGAATACATACCATGCCAGCAACGATAATGCTGTCGGCAAGCTCCAGGTACTCGCGATGATGGGCGTTAGCTGCGAAGCTAGCGCATCGCCTGTTTGCGACAGTGCGTAAACCGTACCCAGCGCGCTGACCGCAACCTCGCGTGCTGCCAAACCAGGCACCAGGGCGATGCAGATTTGCCAGTTAAAACCAATCGGCGAAAAAATTACTTCGAGACCGCGCCCCAGCATGCCGGCAAGGCTGTAGTAAATCGCGGGCTGTGTGGCATCCGGTGGCGCGCCGGGAAAGCTCGCCAAGAACCACAGCAAAATCATCAGCGATAAAATAATAGTGCCGACCCGCATCAAAAAAATCTTTACCCGCTCCCACAAACCGATCGCTAAATTTTGTAAATGCGGCCAGTGATAATCAGGCAATTCCAGCATCAGCGACTGATGTATTTTGCGGCCTGCAAACCACTTTAAGGCATACGCCACGGCCATGGCCGAAACGATGCCTGCGACATACAGCGTAAACAACACGATGCCCTGAAAATTAAAAATATGCCAGATGGTTTGATCCGGAATAAAAGCCGCGATGATCAGCGCATAGACGGGCAATCTTGCCGAGCAGGTCATCAGCGGCGCAATCATGATCGTCACCAGACGGTCACGCGGATTCTGAATAGTACGGGTCGCCATAATGCCGGGGATCGCGCAGGCAAAGCTGGATAGCAGTGGGATAAATGCGCGCCCGGACAAACCAACCCGGCCCATCACCCGATCGAGCAAAAAAGCGGCGCGCGGCAAATAGCCCGAATCCTCCAACGCCAAAATAAAGAAAAACAAAATCAGAATCTGCGGTAAAAAAATCAGCACCGCGCCAATGCCGCCAATAATGCCGTCCACCAGCAAACTATTCAGCATACCGTGCGGCAGTGTCGATGCGACCAACACACTGAGCCACCCCACACCGTCCTTGATCAGATCCATTGGCCATTTGGCCCAGCTAAACACCGCCTGAAACACCATGAACATCAGTATCGCCAATACCACGAGGCCCAGCACCGGATGCAGCACAATGGCGTCAATTTTTTCGGTGGTGCGATGCGCGGTGGCGGGCTCTTCAACACACAGCTGCAAAATACGTCGCACTTCCTGCTGGGTTTCTGCCAAGGTATGCGGCGCTTCGGCAACATGGCTGGCGGCTAGCGCTGACGCATCAAGTAAATCCAGCGCCGCCACTAATTTAGCCTCGCCGCCCGCGCGCACTGCCACCGTTTCCACCACCGGCACATCGATTTCACGGCTGAGTTTCTCTCGATCAATTTTAATGCCGCGCTTTAACGCAACATCACTCATATTCAGCGCCAGCACCATCGGCTTGCCCAGGCGCTTCAGTTCAAGCGCCATCCGCAAATTGAGGCGCAGATTGGTGGCATCCACCACACATACAATGCCACCTGGCGCAGGCTCGTCATGACGGTAGCCCAGCACCACATCGCGCGTAATCGCTTCGTCCGGCGTGGTGGCGATCAGGCTATAGGCTCCTGGCAAATCCAGCACGCGCCAAACACGCCCACCTGGCGAGACCAGGCTACCTTCTTTACGCTCAACCGTAACCCCGGCGTAGTTCGCGACTTTTTGACGAGCCCCGGTGAGCCGGTTAAACAGCGCAGTCTTGCCGCAGTTGGGGTTACCCACCAAGGCAATCAGTGACGGCGCGAGTTTTACAGGAGCATTCATCAGCAGTATTTCATCGACAACTCAGTCTGCGACGACCGATGCGGCAACCACCGATATTTGCGCCGCTTCAAAACGCCGCAACGCAAAGGTAGTGCCGCCGCTGCTCTTGCCGCCGTGAGAGCCCCCCACCCGCACCGCGATCGGCTCGCCTGACCAAAATCCTTTTGCTAATATTGTTACCGCTTCACCACGCACAAAACCCAGCTCCATCAGGCGACGCGAAAAATCGGTTCCACCTTCCTGAATATGCGACGTAACCTGCGCCACAACCGCAGACTGGCCTTTGCGCAACTGATCAAGCGTTAGCGTTAGCGCTGGTGCTAGCACTGCGGTTGGCGACTCGATCATGGCATCAGTAGATAACATGTTGTGATCTATGCTGGTTTCGTTATCTTCGCTGCAAGCCCCGTACAAGTGCTGCACGAACCGTAGAGCGAAAGGGAATGATCGCGCAGTATATAGCCGCGCTGTTTGGCCATCAGCGACTGACGACGCTCGATCGCCTCGTCAATAAACTCTTCCACCTTGCCGCAATCAACGCACACCATATGGTCATGATGTTCGCTGGCACTTAATTCAAATACGGCGCGCTCACCTTCAAATTGACGGCGCAATAAAATGCGCGCCTCAGCAAACTGCATCAGCACCCGATAAATGGTGGCTAGGCCAACATCAATATTATCTTTTATCAGCAAGCGATAGACATCCTCAGCCGAGAGATGGCGCACATCGCTTTGCTGGAACAACTCCAGGATTTTTAATCTGGGCAGCGTCGCCTTGAGACCTGAGTCGCGTAGTTCTTTAGGAATTTCCATAGTTTATTTATTCACAGCCGATCATTTTTGCGCCGGCTGCACCGTTGCGCCATTGCATTTCGCTCGTGCCATGCCGCATCATTCGTTCAGATACAAACAATTATCACTCTCGTTCTTAACCGCAATAACAATCGACACCGTTCGCTTTGGATTAGCGCTTAAACAGACTAATATTCGAGACTCATTATAATATTTCCGAACTGCAAAAAAGAGGCCGAGCCATGAAGGGCGATAAAACTGTCATCAAGCATCTCAACAAACAGCTAACCAACGAACTCACTGCCATCAACCAATATTTTTTGCATGCTCGCATTTATAAACACTGGGGCCTGGCCGCGATTGCCAAAAAAGAATACGAAGAATCAATCGGTGAAATGAAACATGCCGATAAATTAATCGAACGCATTTTGATGTTGGACGGCCTGCCTAACCTGCAGGATATGCACAAAATTGCCGTAGGTGAATCTGTTCCAGAAGCGCTCGCTGCTGATTTGAAGCTTGAATATATTTCCCAATCCGTGGTGAAAGAAGCGATTGCCGTCTGTGAGACCGCACGCGATTTTGTTTCCCGCGATTTGTTTCAGATGATTCTTGACGACACCGAAGAACATATTGACTGGATAGAAACGCAACAAGAACTGATAAATAAGCTGGGCATTCAAAACTATTTGCAGACTCAAGTGGGCGAGGTAAGTTAACCGTTTCAGCATATCTACAGGGCTATGGCGGTCGCTTTAGATCGCCAACCCAAAATCATGTTCCATTGACCGCATTTCCGACTTGTGCTCTTGGATGACCCGCGTTGCATCCTTTTTGCATTTACCACAGCAAGTCCCTACGCCCAATTCACCATGTATTTTCCGATAGCTGTCACAGCCCAGCTCAACCGCGTGGCGAATTTCACGATCAGTGACTGCGTTGCAAATACAAATGTACATAGCTGAATTGACCTTTCCTGCCCACTAATTAAGTACGAATAATTCCTATTACAGATCATATCCGTAATGACAATGATTCGCAACTACAATTTATAGGGGGGAATGGGAGGACACCATTCCAAGGCAGAGGCCTAAACAGCAAATCCTGAAATGACGCCCCTGAAAATATTGGGTTATGCCATTAACGAACGTAATGCAACAGCGGCAGTCGCTTCAATACTGTTTTTTATTTTTTCCCCTGGCCAACCAGGAAGCCAACGAGACCCGAGACAACGGCACTGACAATACCCGCTGCCCATTTTTTATCATCAGGGCTACCAGTCGCCAACATATAAACACAGCCGCCGAAAACAATAGCAATCATCGCCAAGGCAAACAAAAACAACATAAATGTCATCCTACGTTTGGCTTCTGCATCAGCGGAGTCGTTGATCCGTCTGGCAATAGCATCTTCGGGTGACTCAGTACTAATCGTCAGGTCATACTTGTGACCAGTCTCAGCAACCTGACTCAAATCGATTGATGGGCCAATCATTAGAGACCGATAATCTCAGTCACGAGTTGTTTGTTTTGATCCAGAATCCCGATGCGCTTATTTTCGGCCTTGGCCTCAGCGGCCACATCAAACAAAGCGATGGCTTTTCGCAAGATTTCACTTTTCGAGCTATGGCTGCGGGAAGCCAGTAGATCCAAGCGGGCGTTAAGTTCGGGGGAAACCGAAAGGCTTAACCGTACAGCGTCTTTCTCAGAGGTCATCTTATACTCCATAGGTCGTATTTTTGACGCAGTTATTGCGTCATATAAACGATGATTCTACG
>JAYWCO010000297.1:0-4689 GCA_043780475.1 Burkholderiales bacterium
ACGTGGGACTGGCGCCACGACGCTGCTAGCAAGCGCGGTGATTGACCGCCAACATGTTGAGCGCGTGATCTCGGAGCCGATGCTGCTATACGGGAATAATTTTAACGGCTGGTATGGCTATTATTGGCCAGTGACCTATACCCGCACCGAGGTGCGCTCGTTCGAACGTTACATTGTCGGCACTAGCCTGACCGATGTTGCCACCGGAAAAATTATCTGGTCGGCGCGCACCCAAACGGAGAATGTGGATTATGTTGATCGCGAAATAAAAGCCTTTGCCAAAGTGATTATCGATGCGCTCGCCAAAGGTGGCAGGCTGTAGTTGATAACGCGAGGCTCTCAAAAATTACTTGCGTCGCATGGAGCAGAATGGAATTTAAGGATTACTACAAAACCCTCGGCGTAGCCAAAACAGCCGATGACGCTGCGATAAAAAAAGCGTATCGCAAACTCGCGCGCAAATATCATCCGGATGTCAGCAAAGAGCGCGACGCCGAAGCCCGCATGAAAGAGATCAACGAAGCGCGCGAGGTGCTGTCCGATGTCGAAAAGCGTGCTGCCTACGACAGCCTGGGCAGCGGGCATCAGAGTGGTGAAAACTTTAATCCGCCACCGGGCTGGGATGCCGGGTATGAATTTTCCGGTAGAGGTGGTGGAGGGAATGGTCGGAGCCCGGAAGACTTTAGTGATTTCTTTTCAAGCATTTTTGGCAACGCTGGCCGCGGTGGCGGAACTAGCAGGCGCAGTGGTAGTAGTGGTAGCGGCAGTGCGCAGTCAATGCAGGGCGAAGACCATCACGCCAAAGTCGTGATTGATCTGGCCGATGCCTACACCGGCAGCGCGCGCGTCATTACCTTGCGGGCGGCCAAGCTTGATGCTGCCGGCCAGGTGGTGAATGAGGAGCGCACCCTGAATGTCAAAATTCCCAAGGGCGTCAAGGCCGGTCAGCATATCCGCCTGGCCGGTCAGGGCAGCGCAGGTTACGGGGGCGGTGCGGCGGGTGATTTATTTTTGGAAATTAATTTCACCGCTGATCAGCGCTACCGTATTGACGGCCGCGATGTCACGCAAATCGTGCCGATCACCCCGTGGGAAGCGATGCTCGGCGCGGCCATTGAGGTTGAAACCCCATCCGGTCATGTGCAGGTGAAAGTGCCGCCGAATTCACAAACGAGTCGCAAGCTGCGCCTAAAAGAGCGCGGTATTCCAGGTGCTACGCCGGGCGATTTGTATCTCGAGCTGACGGTGGTCTTGCCAGCCGCCGATACGGATAAATCTCGAGAGTTGTATGCCACCATGGCGCGTGACATGGCTTTCAATCCACGGCAAATGTCCGGCACGCCATGAAAATATCGCAAGAAGGAAAATTGAGATGACCTCCTACAATCTAATTTCGGGCGTACTCATTGATGATGTTGCGCTCACCATTGACGAGCTAGCGCGCGCCTGCGCGGTCGAGCGCACTTGGATTCGGCAACATGTTGAGGATGGTTATTTGCAAGGCACGGTGATGCTGCTGGTGGAGGATGCCCATGACGAGCCAAATTGGACCTTCGCCAGCCATGAGCTGGTGCGCGCCCGAAAGCTGATCGCGTTCGAACGTGATTTCGACGCCAACCCCGAACTCGCCGCGCTGCTGGTTGATTTACTGGAAGAGATTGCCGAGTTAAAACGACGGCTTTAATTTTTAGGAGCAGGCGTGTTGTGCATTTCTTTAATTTAGAAATTTGCGAAGTTGTAGGTCAGGTGCGGGGTTGGCAAAAGCGCTATGTGACGCGGTACTAATTTTTAACCGAGACTAAACATGTCCTCCATCACCATGCGCGAACAGCACCGTACCCACAATATTGGCTGGCTTCGTGCGGCGGTATTGGGGGCCAATGACGGCATTCTCTCTACCGCCAGCTTGATCGTCGGGGTGGCCGCCGCTAACGGCACTCATTCTGCAATATTGGTCGCGGGCATTGCGGGCCTGGTGGCGGGGGCGATGTCGATGGCGGCGGGGGAATATGTATCCGTCAGCTCGCAAGCCGATACCGAGCGTGCGGATGTTGAGCGTGAGCGCCTTGAGCAGCAAGCCAATCCCGCGTTTGAACTTGCCGAGCTGGCGCAAATCTATGTGGGCCGCGGCCTTGAACCTGCGCTGGCAAAGCAAGTCGCGGCGCAGCTTACTGCCCACGGCGCACTCGCCGCGCACACCCGCGATGAGCTCGGCATGACTGACGCATTAACCGCGCGGCCGATTCAAGCCGCACTGGCCTCGGCAGCGGCTTTTACGGTGGGTGCAGCGTTGCCGTTGATCGCCGCATTTGTGATGCCAGCTGCTAGCGTGGGCGGGCACCTCGCGTCAATCGTCAGCGGCGTTTCGCTGCTATTTTTAGCGTTTCTCGGCGCTGTTGCGGCCTATGCAGGCGGCGCGAAAATGGGCGCGGGCATGTTGCGCGTGATGTTTTGGGGCGCGGCGGCGATGGCAATAACGGCGTTGGTGGGCAAGCTGTTTGGGGCGATAGCGCTATAGATATTGCTGCGAAACATTCACCGATGCGCCACAAGTATTAGGGATGCTCGCTCAGTTGCTGCCGCACCCAGCTGATTAATTCAGCTGCTGAGAGGGCACCTGAAAGCCTGCCGATTTCCTGACCGTGTTTAAACAGAATGAGCGTCGGAATGCTGCGAATCGCATAGCGGGCGCTGGCCTGTGGCGCCTCATCGCTATCCACTTTTATAAACCGCACCTCGGGTAATTGCAATGCAGCCTTGGCAAATTGCGGAGCCATCATTTTGCAAGGCCCGCACCATGCCGCCCAAAAATCAACCAGGACCGCAAGCTCGGTGTTGGCGATATAAACCGGCAATGCGGTGTCGGTGAGCGGCATCGGCTCATCGAACATCAGCGGTGTTTTGCAACGCCCGCAAACCGGTGCATCGCGCAAGCGCTCTAGCGGTATGCGATTCGTCGCCAGACAATTCGGGCAGGCTAAATACATCAGCGTTCCTCAATATTCCAATACATCGTAATCTCGCGACGGGTTTTTTTACTGATCAATATTTTTTGCGATTGGGTGATGTCCAATCCGGTTGCGTTTACGGTGTATCGACCCACCGGCAAATCCACCAGCAGCCACGGCCCGTCAGTGGTGCATTCAAACACCGTCGCACCCGTTTGATCCGTAATCTTCACCACCGAGTCCCCCAGATACTTGCCCGATTTTGCCGCAACCTTTAACAGCAGCGAATAATCTTTACGCACCGCCGTCATCTCCTGACGCTCATCAATGGTCACCCCACCAGTAACGTAGGTGATACCGTTGGAAGATTGCGTCGTCAGCGCATAAACGCTGTGGGTGTTGAACAAAGCCCAGGTGATTAATACCCATAGGATCATTGTACGAGTCAAAATAAATTTCATGTGCGTTCCTTTTTTGGGTTGCAGACAAGTTTGGCTATGCTGCCATCGATCATCATTGCAACCTTGATTATTCGCGTATGCGGACAACGCGTATTGCGAAATCGCAAGCTTTGGTAATGAGATGAGCGCGTGGTGAGATTGACACGATATTGATAGTTGAAATATAAACTCGCCATTCGGCGGGCGTCATCAGCCATAAATGCTTCAAAACACTCGCTGATATTGGTGTTTCTCCCCGTAGCGGTTTTGATTGCCTGTGAATGTCAGGTAGCCCGGCTTGTGAAACCCGAACCTGGCCTAGTCAAACTTGGGTGCATTGAATTACAACCATGGGCGTCTTCGCTGTATGCAGGAGTTTCATTGTGGTTGAACCCATGATGGCGCTGCGGATGACGCTTAGCATAGCGCCGACACCATGGACGCCTACATATATAAAATCTGCAGCATTGTCCTCTGCAAATTTATTGATCGTGTGTGCGGTTTCGCCCAGTAGCTGTTGGTACTGGTACGCAATGCCCCATTTATCCAATAATATTTTGCTGTTAATCGTAGCTTGATCGGCGTCTTCCCTGATGATGCGATGAATGGTTGCCTTATCAACCACCACATGGGTGCCGTACAAGTGCGGGATAGGTGCAGTGACATGCACCAGGTGAATCTCGACGGGTTCGACAAACAGCGGGCGATGTTTAATCACCGCACGCGTGGCTGCTAGTGACGGCTCAGAGCCGTCCACTGCGAGAACGATTTTTATCATTTGCATAATCCTCACTAAGCCTCGTGATGTGGCCCCAGCCGTGGCTTTAACATCGCAAAAAAATGGCGAGCATGATCGATCAGCTCGCCGGGAGTAGCGCGGTCCAGGGTTTCAATTTTGACGATGCATTTGGCTAAGGCGGGCTGGTGTTGTTCGGCGAATTTATGGAATTCTGTTTTAGCATCCGCTGGACCAGTGAGCATGATTTCGGTGCTGTCACCGATCGCGGCCAACACCGCGCGAAAATAATCAGGGTGCGGTTTTATATTGCCATCACCGATTGCGTCGGCCTTGTGATGCAAATGTTCTTTGCCGTGATGCGCAGCAACCGGGGTTACGGTTTCGCTTTCACGGTCAAGATGAATCACATAGGCGCTGCGGTGGTCGAGCCAGACTAAGGCGTGGTGAGACTGCATATTTTTCTCCTGAGGGTTTACGAAAGAAATACTGCGCAAAAGGTTTGATCGACAATAAGCAACATCAGATCACAGGCTGGCGTGGGGCCGATTTTTCTCGCGTCGGG
>JAYWCO010000298.1:0-3481 GCA_043780475.1 Burkholderiales bacterium
TTAAAAAAATTGCCCGCAATGTGTTGGGCAATCCACTCGAAAGCTGTTGCACAGCGCCGATAACCGGCTTTTATCGCGACGGCTTTTGTCAAACCGGCCCACAGGACACGGGCTCGCATACCGTGTGTGCGCAAGTCACGGCAAAGTTTCTATCATTCAGTCAAAAAATGGGCAATGATTTATCCACGCCCCGGCCCGAATACGGCTTCCCCGGCCTCAAGCCCGGCGACAAATGGTGTGTGTGCGTTAGCCGGTGGGAAGAAGCCTTCATGGCGGGTGTAGCGCCGCCCATCGTGCTGGAAGCAACGCATGAGCGTGCGCTAGATGTGGTCGAGCTGGCCGAGCTGCGGGCGCATGCACTGGTTTAATTGCGATTAAATTGCGCCTGGCAGCTACAGCGAATATGTCAATCCTGATTTGAAACTCGTTTATACAAGCAGGTCTTGAAGCATTTATATGCCAGCAACCCCGCCGATGCTAGAGTTTTTTCAGGAAATGGCCATCACTACACGGCGCAAAAAATTTCCCGCGTCAGTGTGATCATGCGCAAAATTCTTGCGTCACCGATGGTGTAGAACATTTTGGTGCCGTCTTTGCGACCGATAATCATGCCGCACGCTTTGAGAATACCGAGATGTTGGGAAATATTACTTTGGGTCGTGCCGAGGGCATCAACGATTTCCTGCACGATCAATTCACCCGACGACAGCAGGCACAGAATTTTGATGCGTATCGGGTGTGACATGGCTTGCATCGCCACAGCGGCTTGCTCAATGTTCTCGGATTTACCGATCAGTGCAAAAATATCCTGAGGCATGTCTTCAATCGGTAATGATTTTATCGGTGTAGTTTTTTTGGTTACTACACGTACCGTGGTTTTAGCGTTAAAGCTTTTTTTGCTTACGACGTTTGCCATGGAATTTAGCCCGATGAATAAGTAGCAGCAAGATTACTTGACGCAACGTTTCTTAGTCTATTAGACTTCGCTTATATAAGTAATCACTAATGAAGATGGTCGATTAATCACGCATGCGCCACTAGCAGAATAGCGGATAGCGGAAAGTAGAAGGAGCTGTCATGACGGAGCATAACCGCAATCCGCTACATTCAGGAACGGAAAAATCAGGCCGCATCCAGCGTGCGCCCGAGAATTTTTTGAGTGCGGCACAGCTCGCTGCGGTGGCAGCGGGACGTCGTGATTTTCTACGCGCCGCATTCATGTCTGCCGCGAGCGCTGCTGCCGCAGTCAGAAGCAAGGCAGCGCTGGCTGAATTCGAGGGTGACCCGAATATTCTGACGCTGCCTGAACACAGCAAAGGGCTCGGTCAGCCGGTCGCTGCGCGCGGTTATGGCGCGCCCTCGGTTTGGGAAAAAAATCTTCAGCGCCGCGAAAGTCCGGGGCTCACGCGCGTCGGCGCGGCGGGCGTCTCGTTCTGTCCTCTGCAAGGGCTATTCGGCATCATCACGCCGAACGGGCTGCATTTTGAACGCCACCATCAGGGCTGGTGGGATATTGACCCGACCAAACACCGCTTCATGATCAACGGCCTCGTCAAAAATCCCAAGGTTTACACCATGGATGATTTGATGCGCCTGCCATCGGTTTCGCGCATGCACTTCATTGAGTGCGGTGCCAACACCGGCATGGAATGGGGCAATGTGGCGGTACCCACCGTGCAGTACACCCACGGCATGTTGAGCTGCTGCGAATTTACCGGTGTGGCGTTATCGGTGCTGTTGGAAGATTGTGGATTCGACAAGGTCAAAGGCAAATATCTGCTGGCCGAAGGCGCCGACGGCTCGAGCATGACCCGCACAATTTCGATGGAGCGGGCATTGGATGATTGCTTTGTGGCTTATGCGATGAATGGCGAAATGCTGAGGCCCGAGAACGGCTATCCCCTACGCCTGGTAGCGCCGGGCATTCAGGGTGTGTCCTGGGTGAAATGGCTGCGGCGAATTGAGGTTGGCGATATGCCGTATGCGACCAAAGATGAAACCCTGCATTACGTGGACTTAATGCCCGACGGAATGCAACGGCAATACACCTCGATTCAGGAATGCAAAAGTGTCATCACCTCGCCATCGGGCGGGCAAACCCTGATTGACCGCGGCTTCTACAACCTCACAGGGTTGGCGTGGTCGGGACGCGGCAAGATCAAACGCGTCGATGTCAGCACCGACGGCGGGGCAAACTGGCGCACCGCAAAATTGGCAACCCCGATCTTGAGCAAATGTTTTACGCGTTTCAACATCGGCTGGGATTGGCGAGGTGCGTCTGCCGTGTTGCAAAGCCGTGCGGTGGACGAGACCGGTTATGTGCAGCCGCAATTAAACCAGCTACGCGAGGTGCGTGGCTCACGCTCGATTTACCATAACAACGCCATTCAAAGCTGGCAGGTCAGTGACCGCGGCGAGGTAAGCAATGTGCATGTTTCCTAAGCGTCGCTTGCGTG
Organism: Burkholderiales bacterium; assembly: GCA_043780475.1. Lineage (GTDB taxonomy): Bacteria > Pseudomonadota > Gammaproteobacteria > Burkholderiales > Usitatibacteraceae > UKL13-2. Next base: position 2,457 of record JAYWCO010000298.1, read on the forward strand.
CTGGCGTGGCCGCCATAACCGGCATGATCATTTGTATTGGCGTGATGGATATTGCCATTGCGCAATCTAAGGCATCGCAATCGATAGCATCGCAATATACCGGCATCGGTCGCACCGCTACGCCCGCCGAAATCAAAGCGTGGGATATTGATGTGCGGCCTGATTTTAAAGGCCTGCCGCCCGGTGCTGGCTCAGTGGCCAAAGGTCAGCAAATATGGGAAGCCCAATGCGAGTCCTGCCACGGCGCATTCGGTGAATCAAACGAGGTTTTCACGCCGATGACCGGCGGCACCACCCATAATGATCAGCTGGCTGGCCGCGTGGCGACGCTCACGCGCGCCGACTTTCCGCAGCGCACCACCCTGATGAAACTCTCGCAGTTATCAACGCTGTGGGATTACATCAATCGCGCGATGCCCTGGAACGCACCCAAATCACTGACTACCAATGAGGTCTATGCGGTGACCGCCTACATCTTGAATCTGGGTGACATCGTGGCGGCTGATTTTGTGTTATCTGATAAAAACATTCGCGAGGTGCAGGCCACCTTGCCCAATCGAAACGGTGTGGTGAAGTTTGAGCCGCTATGGAATATTAAAGGCAAAGGCGATGTGCGCAATACGCTGTGCATGACGGACTGCAACACAGATTCCAGAACGATTTCATCGCTGCCCGATTTTGCCCGAAATGCGCATGGCAATCTGGCGGAACAAAATCGTTTGATCGGGCCGGTTCGCGGTACTAATACAGCTACAGCAGGAAGTAATTCAGGAGCCGTCGTAAAAGTTGCTGCCGCTATTGCCACTACGTATGACGCGCAAGACCTTGCCAAAAAATATGCATGTGTTGCCTGCCATGCCAGCCATAGCAAACAGATCGGCCCAAGCTATAAGGATATATCTGCAAAATATAATGGCGATCCAGGCGCGAGTGCTAAGCTAGCAACCAAAATACGCAGTGGTGGAGCGGGCGTGTGGGGTACGACCCCGATGCCCGCGCAGCGGGCTATCAGCAACGAAGACTTG
>JAYWCO010000299.1:0-21515 GCA_043780475.1 Burkholderiales bacterium
GCCATTCCAGCACGACACCATCAGGCCAATCCACAAAAAAGATAAGGCCATTATCACCAAATAGATCACGGCCATGATCCATTGCAACCAACCTAAGCCTTGCATCAAAACGACTACCGCGAGTACGCCGCTGGCGATCAGCCCGAGGTAGACTCCACCCCAAAAAATTAAGAACATAACTTCACCCAGCCTGTACGCAAGCCCGAGCGAAGCGATGACCTGACTGAATAGGTCAAACGCAATAGGTAAACCGATGACTGCCCAAGCTCCGATGGCTAGTCGAAAGGAGGGGCGATTGGTGTCCCCGAGCCAAGCCCAAGGTGTCGGAGGGCGAACGCCGCTTTGGTGAGTCGCATCCGCGTTGCTCAAGGGGTTTCCTTGTTGACATCCTGGTACGCGAGCATAGCCACTAATTGCTTCTCCTTGTCGCCTTCAAATCCACATGTATGCACCCATTCCTTCGGGTTTTCATAGGTGCCGAATAACATGTCCCACCAAGTTATGTCGCCGTAATTATTTTTATGGCGATTGAGTTGGTGATGAATGCGATGCATTTCCGGGCGTTGAAAAACGAAGCCTACCCAGCGAGGTGTTTTCACATTGGTATGGTAGAAAAATTCGCCTACCGCCGTGCACAGCGTATAGATGGCCGCGCCTTCAAACGATAATCCTAGCAGGGTGTAAACCAACGCGATGCCGAGCATTGAATTAATGATCATTTCCCCAGGATGTTTATAAAATGAGGTAATGATTTCAAGTCGCTCAGGACTGTGATGAATCTGATGAAAACCGCGCCATAAAGTATCGTATTCATGACGCCACCGATGCCACCAATAGAAAATGAATGTCGCCATGAAATAGGCAATGAGGCCACTGGCGGTCGGTGAAAGATAATCTGCAAGATGAAACACCGACCAGGAAGAAAGTCAAATTTCCCATGTAACGTCTGCCAGGAGAACCACTGAAATTTGAATAGCATTCACGGTGAGAACGCGTAGCGGCCAGGTGGAAACCTTTGGTAAGGGCCATCCAGGCGCCAAGCGTTCGAGAGCAAAACAGCCGACAAAAATGATGAGAATGGTCGTGATCATGTTTACATCACCATATGGTTAGTTAGCTAAAAATAGCAAACTGGATTCGATGTCCATGACTGCAATAAGCTATTACGAAACAATATAAATTGTGCCCGAATCCAGCTATTCCAACAAACTGTTATTAATGGGGTGAGCCTGATTCACAAGGCTAAAGTGTCCAGCGGACGGACGCCTTAAGCCAAAATGGTCAGAAAGCCGCGTCACTGCTAGTGTTTGTAAAGTTTATTTAGCACGGACGCTATTCCCGAATCAATGATGGGGGCATATGTGTTGAATAATTTTTTTGTTTCAACGCGTGGAAATCTCAATGCAATTTTTAATGCCATTAAGGATAGCGCTACAATTTGTGCATGAACCCGAAAGACATTTTGCAGCGCCTTTGGCAACCATTTGGCTTGTATCAGCGGCACTCCCGTATGCTATTTTGACGGGTGCTGATCCCGTATTACCTTCCTCTTTTGCGGTGGGTACCGCAGCACAAACAACGATTGCGGTTGCCGCTTCTAATCTAATGCCCCTTAGTTTCAAGCGCATGCAAGCGATCATGGAGTTCACTCATTTTCGCCTGCGAGCCATGCCAAACCTCGGCGGATAGCTGATTCAGCAGCATCCTGTTGTGTTGAATCTGGTTGCGATGAAACACTGAGGCTTCGACCAGGTTGAGGCAACATTCGGTCATCTCAAGTTTTTGTTCAACAGTGCGGTCTGCAATATGAAATAGCGCTTCATACCACGCGCGCGATTGAGCGATGCCTTGTTGTTTCTTGCGGCAGAACGCACATCCGATGCAATCGGATTCCAGTCCGAAACCAAGCTCCTCGTACCAATACTTTTGTTCTTCGGCAAAGAAAATAAACGGCTTGCGGCAATCATCGCAAGATCGTTTTAGGTCGAAGCAGTGAGTAACCGGAAACGTCGCTGGTGACTGTCGAGTCAGGTCGGCAGGAACGGCCGTGTCGGGGATGCGACATTCGCTTGGCCAGTGCCATTGCAGGGCAACCCCGCCTATGTAATCGTGCTGAGGATTCAAGCCCGTAATATGTGGTCCCTGTCCATAGCGCGGATGAGCAACGTAGTGGCCGTACTCGTCAATTTTTGCCATATTGACCTTATGTTGCCGCTGTTGAATGGGAAGATCAAGCTGCAAACTTTCTTACGGCCCATAAAAAACCCAGCGCCCGATCAAATCGAAAATTGCGCTGGGCCAGTTTGTTACCAACACTGCAACATCTATTACGGTTTCAAATAGCGGCCTAAAAACTTTTCCATAGCTTCATAAAAATCAAATTTGTTTTCTTCATTGCGAAAGCCGTGGCCTTCATTTTCCTTGACCATATATTCTACGGTCACGCCGCGTTTTTTTAGTGCGGCTACCATTTGATCTGATTCGGCTTGTTTTACGCGAGGGTCTTTGGCGCCTTGCGCGATGAACAGCGGGGCTTTGATTCGATCGACGCTGTAGAGCGGTGAGGCGGCGCGAACCAGATCGGCCTCGGTGGTCGGGTTGCCAGTCATTTCATAGAACATGGCGCGATAGCTTTCCCAATACGGCGGTAGTGACTCCATCAGCGTGAAGAGGCTGGAGGGGCCGACATAGCTCACCCCGGCGGCATATAGATCCGGCGTAAAAGTTAGCCCAGCCAGCGTCGCGTAGCCGCCGTAGCTGCCGCCGTAGATGGCGACCTTCTTCGGGTCGGCGATGCCTTCTTTAATTAGCCATTGCACGCCATCAGTGATGTCGTCCTGCATGGTTTTGCCCCACTGCTTGAACGATGATTCCCAAAACTTGCGGCCATAGCCGGTTGAGCCGCGAAAGTTCATCTGCAAGACCGCGTAGCCGCGATTGGCGAGGAACTGTACTTCCGAGTTGTAATCCCAGCGATCACGCGCCCACGGCCCACCGTGCGGATTGACCACCACTGGCAGATTCTTGGCCGCAACGCCTTTGGGCAATGTCAGATAACCATTGATCGTGAGTCCGTCGCGCGAGGTATATTTAATCGGCTTCATGTCGGCCAGTTCAGCTTCGGGTATCCACGGCGAAATATCGGCGATGAATTCGAGCTTGCCGGTAGCCTTGTCAAACACATAGCGTTTGCCGCGCGTCTTGTCGCTGTACGAGGCGACAATAAATTTATCCTCAGCTTTGTTGCTGGCGGTAAAAGCGATCTCGTAGCCCGGCAGCTTGGCTTGCACCAGCTTGAACATCGCTTCGGTTTCTTTATCGAGGAATTTTCGTTCGCCTTTCCAGGTTACGAATGAAGCGAGGGTCAGCACCTTGCGCTTGTGCGAGAAATCCAGCTCATCCACATCCACATCGGGCCGATCAAAAATCAGCTGCTCTTCTTTGGCGGTGGTCAGATTAAAAATAAAAATGCCTGATTTATCGCGGCCACGGTTGCTGGCTACATAGAGTTTTTTATTATCAAAGGTGAAGAATAACGGGTTGACCGCTTCTTTGAAATTCGTGGTGAGGATGGGTTTGAATTCATCCTCTTCTTTTTCGCGGAAAAGCAGGGTGGTGTTTACCCCATCACTGGTGCCCGCAACACGTAGCTTGCCATCATGGTCAGTGAGCCAGCTGGTGATATTGCCGGGATTTTGCGCGATCAATTTTTCTTCGCCGGTGGCGACATTAGTGCGGAATACATCAAACACTTTGGCGTCGCGGCGGTTATGCGAGAGGATCACGTATTGATCATTATCAACCAGGTCATCCACTATGCTGGCACGGACTTTTTCGCCAGGGGATAAATCTTTGAGATCATCACCCTTGAGATTAATGGACACCACATGGAAATTTTCATCGCCACCGAAATCTTTCACATACAAAATCCGGTTTCCTTTCCAGGAATAGCCTGCAATGTCGCGCGCTGTTTCAGCTGTGATGCGAATCGCCGGATCTTTGCCGTCAATGGATTTCACAAACACATTCATGCGGCGTTCATAGGGCGCGAGATAGGAAAGATATTTGCCGTCCGGCGATATTTTATGCGCGGACTCCTGCGGGTTTTTGAAAAAATCCCGCAGCGGGATTATTTTGGCGGGTTCGATTTTAGTTGTAGTGGCTGCGGTTACGGATTGAGCAGGCGTCGCCATGATCAACCCTGCTGTTGCACCCACCCCACTCATTGCGCAAACGATTATTCCGGCACTAAAAAGTTTCATGCAACCTCCTAAAGGTATGATTATTGAATTCAAAAAAGATATGCCATTGAACGAAACATCAGGCAGAGCGCGTAGTGTAGCGAAGCAGGAAGAATTTACTGTCTTTATGCGATGAAGTGCAGAAAGTATCGGACAGTCTGCAATTTCGTAGTAACTGGTTCGGCTACTCAGCGGTGAGGGTGTCGCTGCGCGTAAACATCCAGGTACGGGTGATGTGCAAAATATCCGTATCGCGTTTCACGTTATCCGGGAAGCGATCAAACGGCGCGGACAGGCGCACGATGCGCTTGGCCGCTTCATCCAGAATTTTGGAGCCGGATGATCTATTGACCTGGATATCTTCTACTTCGCCATCCGCCTTGATCGCGACCGTTAATTGCAAAGCGCCATAGATTTTGCGGCTTTTGGCTTGCTCAGGATAATTAAGATTGCCCACCCGCTCAATTTTTTGACGCCAGCCGTCAACATATTGCGCGAACCGGTATTCGGAGGTTCTTGCGCCAATAAAGGTGCGCTTGGGCCGCTGCTGATAAATAGAATGCTCGCGCGAAATTTGCGCTTCCAGCCGCTCGATCTCGATCGATTTTTGCATCAGATCTGCCACCGCCACCGGATCAGGCGTGCCAGATGGTTGCTGCAGTGCTTCGCCCTGCATGACTTTCGCGGCTGATTTTGCCTGCGTCATGAGGGTTTTCATTTCCTGCTCAAGTTTTTTAACGCGATCCTGCTGCGCTTCGACCTCATGCTTGGCGGCAGCCTGGTCAATGGCGGGTAGCGGCGTCTTGGCGCGACGTTCCTCATCGGTATTACCGCCACCATCGAGATTAGCCTGCGCAAGTGCGTCTGCTTTTAGTGGGCGCGTTTTTGATTTAGCGTTTACCAGCACCACATCCATCACATTGTGCGGTGGCGTGAATGATCGTTCATCAATACCGGCCACGCCAACACCGATCACCACCGCAAGATGCAGCGCCACCGAGACGCAAATAGCGCTTTGCAATGCCACCGAAAGCGCCAATGCTTTTTCGATAGATAAAAAAACCGGCGGTGGGGTTACGCCTGCAAGCGCATTTAATCGCGAGTCGATAGCGGCAGAAACCTGCCGTTGTTTATCAATCAGCGTCGGCAGCACGGCGCAACGAAAGCAATAAGGAAATAAATCATAAAAAGATTTTACGGGCAATTACAGCGAATGTCATGATCATCAAGCGAGAATTTCGGTAGTGGGCGGAAGCGCGGCAGGCTCGATTTCGGCAGCCGCATGGGTGGCCGTATCGACAGTATCGTCTACAGCTAAGTTAGCCAATGCAGCCGAGGCAGCTAATGAAAACGTCCCCGCAATCGCCCAATAATCAAGCTCGCCTACACTCACACGCACCGCCGTCTTGCCCGCCAACGCTGGATTTTTATCGAGCTTTACGATCAGCGGCAGGGCGCTGGCGCGCACCAATTCATCGCGAATAATATACGCATCAAATTCCGCAATTCCTTCCTGCTCGAGATAGCGCAAACACCAGTAGCGTTCCAGATTGCGCTGAATATCGGCATAGGCATCGTAAGTGACATCAAACCTGCGGGTGATTTCATTTAGCTCAGGAGAGCGTTTGGCAAACGGTGGTGTCTCGTTTTTGAGCAGCGCGATGAGCTGGCGCTGATTTACTAAATCCACATAGCGGCGCAGGGGGCTGGACGACCACGCGTATTGCGCAACGCCGAGACCTTCGTGCGGCGCGGCCTCGGTCGTCATGCGGGTTTTTTGGTGTTGCTGCGCACGGTAAATGCCCGCAACACCACTATCGGCGAGCAGTTTTCCCCATTCGCTGTTCGCCAGAATCATGAATTCCGAGACTACCGTGTCAACCGGGCTGCCGCGCTTTCGCGGTGTGATATTGACGCGACCCAGGTTGATTTCAAAATTAAAATCCAGCCGGTCTTGCTCGTTCTCGCTTTTGCCGCGACGCTTGCCGAGTGCTTTGGCGAGGCGATGCAATAGCATCAGCTCATCACCATATTCGCCTTCAGCTTTACCGGCTGCAATGGCCGCTTCGTTAAAATAATTTTCCACAGCGCTGATGCGCAGGTTGCGGATGATGGGTACTTGTTCAATAGCTGAGCGGGTGCTGGTGAGTTCATAGGTTTCACCCACAGCAGTAACTGCAAAGGTCGCATAAAAAGACAGCGCTGCACAGGTGCTTCCTTCTGCCAGTGTGGCAAGCTCAACTGCGGCAGACGGCAGCATGGTGATTTTATTGCCGGGGAAATAAACGGTGGAAAGGCGGCTGGCTGCCAGCTTGTCCAATTCGCTATCGCGTCCAAAAAACAATGCGGGTGCGGCAATATGAATACCGATTTCGACCGCGCCGTCGGATAACGGTGTGACTGAAAACGCATCATCAATCTCAGTTGTGGTGGCGTCATCAATGCTGTACGCCCCCACGTTGGCAAGTGGCAGGCCCATCGGTGCAGCGGCATCAACTGCGCCGGCGTAGACAAGGCCGCGCGGAAAATAATCTGCTAAAAACTGACCGAGATGATAGTCGTGCGGTGCGGCGGCAGGATCCGGCCAGGCATCTGCCGCGAAGAATAATTTGGGCAACGCCATATGGGTTTCAGCAACGGCGGCCTCGCACGCTTTGACCAGTAGAGTGTTGCGGTCTGGCTTGTAAAGCAGCATCGATAAATGGGGCCGCATTTCATCCGGCATCACGCCGGATTTTAGTTGCGCAACCCAGCCGGCCATCTGTTCTGATTCACGCTTTTTACGTTCAATCGAGGCGAGTGCGGCTTTCAGGTTTTCTGCCGGTGCGCCCTGATAGCGGCCCTTGCCGCGCTTATAAAAATACATCGGCGAAGCGTGCAGTTTAATGGCCACGCTGGCGGCTTCGGTCGCGCTCGGTGGATGGCCAAAATAGTCTCGCGCCAAATCTTCGCAGCCGAACTCTGCTGGCCCACACACTTGCCATAAAAAATCAGCATCAATATCCGCGCTGTGGGCGTCGGCAGCGGCCATGAAACCGCCGAGTGCTGATTCAAACCGCAGGATGACCTGATTCGATTTGATCTTGCTACGCTTGCCGGAAACGGATTCAATCTGCAGCGACGTGCCAATATCAGACATCACATGCCCGACTTTAAAGCTGCCATCTTCTTCGTAAAAAACATTCATCGGGATGGGCGGATAGAGGGTAAAAAATTCAGAACAGGATCAGGTTTGAGTTCAGGTAATAAGCGATGCGCTATGGCATAAAGTATTTCGGTAAATCGAGACGAATTATACCTGCGGAGGTGGGGCATAATGACCGGCGTCGGCAGTCAGCCGTGTTTTACCGAAAAAATAACCTCTAATGAATCGCCATGAATGCATCGTATAAAAACGGTATTGCTGTCGCGCCTCATCATGAAGCGGCTAAAACGGCCATACACATTATGCGGGAGGGTGGTAACGCGATTGAAGCCATGGTTGGTGCAGCAGCCACGATTGCGACGGTTTATCCGCATATGACCGCAATGGGCGGCGACGGGTTTTGGTTACTTCACGAGCCGGGTAAACCGCCGATTGCGATTGATGCTTGCGGCGCTGCTGCTGCCAGCGCAAGTATTGATTGGTACAAGTCAGCAGGTTATGAGGCCATCCCCACGCGTGGCCCGCATGCGGCCAATACGGTGGCGGGCACGGTTTCCGGCTGGGAAGCAGCGCTGACGATTTCTAAATCATGGGGCGGTAAATTGCCGCTCACGGCCTTGCTCGAAGACGCGATTCGTCACGCCCGGGATGGGATTAACGTGACGCATAGCCAGCACGCCAGCACACTGAACAAGGCGTCAGAATTAAAATCACAGCCCGGTTTTGCTGAGACATTTTTGGTAAACGATGCGGCGCCCAAAGTCGGGGCGAATTTCAGGATGCCGCGTCTGGCCACAACCCTCGATCACCTGGCCCGAAAAGGGCTCGCTGATTTTTATAAAGGTGAGCTCGCCGACAGCATGGCCCGTGATCTCGGTAAAGTCGGCAGTCCGGTAACGTTCAATGATTTTCGCCAGCATGGAGCACTGTATCGCGAGCCGCTGGAACGTGCCCATAGCCTTGGCATGCTGTACAACCTGACGCCGCCCACGCAAGGTGTGGTCTCACTGCTCATTCTGGCTATTCTCGACCGGCTGGGATTAAAGGGGCTGGATCCCGCTGGTGCTGACTATGTGCATCGGTGCGTGGAAGCGACAAAACAAGGTTTCGCGATTCGCGATAAATACCTCACTGATCCTGCCTACATGACGGTGCATGCGCAATCCCTGCTGGATGACGATATTGTCGAGGCGCTGACGGCAAAAATAAGTCTGGAAAAGGCAGCACCATGGGGCCAGCAGCTGCAACCTGGCGACACCGTATGGATGGGCACCATTGATCGTGAAGGCCGCAGTGTGTCTTTTATTCAATCGATTTATCACGAGTTCGGCTCCGGGGTGGTGCTCGCTGAGAGCGGCATCAATTGGCAAAATCGTGGCGCAAGTTTCTCGCTAAACCCCCGCTCACTACTCGCCTTGAAGCCGGGCAAAAAACCGTTTCATACCTTAAACCCCGCGATGATGTTGTTCACCGATGGGCGCGTCATGCCTTATGGCACGATGGGCGGAGATGGTCAGCCGCAAACCCAATGCGCCATTTTCACGCGCATTGCAGAATTCGGCATGAGCCCGCAGGCCGCTATTGATGCGCCGCGCTGGCTGCTGGGCCGCACTTGGGGCACGCCACCAGATTCACGCCACGCCGATTCACTTAAAATCGAGCGCCGTTTTGACGAGGCTGTATTCAACGACCTGACCGAGCGGGGTCATGTTGTGGATTGGTTGGGCGATTGGGATGAAAGTGTTGGCCACGCGGGTGCGCTGATTCGCAGCAGGGATGGCAATTTGATTGGTGGATTTGATAAACGCAGTAATGGCTCAATTGAGGGGTTTTAGATGAATAGTTTAAATCTGGACATGATCCGCGCAGAATTTCCGGCGCTTGCTACCAACACCGTCTATCTCGATAACGCGGGCGGCTCGCAGGTATTGCGGCGGGTGGCTGATCGTATCCATGATTATTTATTGACGACCAGTGTGCAGCTCGGTGCCAATTATGCTGAATCACAGTCTGCTTCCGAAAAAGTATTGACGGCGCGACGTTCGGTGGCCGAGCTGATCAATGCATATCATGATGAAGAAGTGGTGATGGGGGGTTCGACTACCGGCTTGATGTATTTATTGACGCAGGCAATTTTGCCCAGCATTCAGGCGGGCGATGAAATCATTGTTACCAACAGTGACCATGAAGCCAATATCGGCGGATGGTCGCGGCTGGCCGCGGCCGGTGCGCTGATCAAGGTTTGGGCGGTGGATCCCGATAGCCTGCAGCTTGAGCTTGCTGATCTGGATGCGCTCCTGACCGCCCGCACCAAATGGGTCGCGATGACGCATGCCTCGAACGTGCTCGGCACCATTAACCCGGTGAGCGAAGTAGCCAGGCGTACTCATGCGGCAGGTGCGAGGCTGTGTGTGGATGGGGTTGCCTACGCGCCGCATCGCCTGGTTGATGTGCAGGCTAGCGGTGCAGATGTGTACGTGTTCAGCTTTTATAAAGTGTTCGGCCCACACTATGCGGTGCTGTGGGGTAAGCGAGACTTTTTGCTGTCACTGCCTACACTGAATCATCATTTTATTGGCGCCGAGGTATTGCCCTATAAGCTGCAGCCGGGCAATGTGAATTTTGAATTGTCGTATGGCTGCATTGGCATTAGCGAATATCTTGCGCATGTCGGGACGGCGTTGGACGCCAACACCAACCGCAGTAACCGCGAACGGATGCAGCTTGCATTCAATGCTTTTGCGCAGCATGAAGATAGGCTCGCCGAAAAACTCCTCGCCTATTTGCGCAGCAAAGCGAAGGTGAAAATTATTGGCTTGACCCAGGTGGGAAATAGCCATCGCATGCCCACTATCAGTTTTGTGGTTGCCAACCGATTATCAGAAACCGTGGTTCGCCATATGGATAGTTTTAATATCGGTATTCGTTTCGGCGATTTTTACGCGAAACGTTTAATTTCTGCGCTGGATCTGGCCGCACACGGCGGGGTGGTGCGGGTGTCGATTGCGCACTACAACACGGCTGAGGAAATTGACCTACTGGTGCGGCATCTGGATGAGGTAATTGGCTAGCCTGTCGATAAAATAGGCTAGGAAATCCTGGGTCCCTTAGGTGGAATATGCCTGAATCGCCCCGCCAGTGCTAGAGTTTGAGGCAGGCGCTAATCCATAAAAAGTGCGTTGGTGTTAATGCTCAAGCCGCTACCGGCATGGATTTCATCGCCAGTGCATGCAGGATTTTTTCGTGTACGCCACCAAATCCGCCGTTGCTCATGATCAGAATATGATCATCGGGCCGCGCGATTTCTGCAATAGTTTTTACCAAGGCATCAAGATCGCTGAAGATGGCGGTTTTGCTGCTGGTGGCTGCAAATATGCTGGCCACATCCCATCCTAAATGATGCGCATATACAAACACGCGATCAGCATTCGCCAGCGAGGCCGGTAGCGCTTGATTCATGACCCCCAGCTTCATGGTGTTGGAGCGCGGCTCCAGCACCGCGATAATACGGCCAGTGTTGGTCGCTACCTTATTGTGGCTGGCATCGGCCGCCAGTTTATTACGCAGGCCCGTAACTGTGGTTTGAATCGCGGTGGGGTGATGCGCGAAATCATCATAGACGGTGACGCCAGCAATCGCGCCGCGCACTTCCATGCGGCGGGCCACGCCGTCGAATAGACTAAGTGCCTCAATCCCCAGTTTGCTTGGCACCCCGGCGTGGCGTGCGGCGGCGAGCGCAGCGAGTGCATTCATGATGTTGTGGGTGCCCATTAAACCCCAGGCAATTTCGCCCCTGGTGGCGCCGTTGTGCAACACCTTGAATTGCCCTTCGGCAGTGCCGCGCTTGAAATCCCACTCATGTCCGGGGCCGAACTTTTCAACCGGTGTCCAGCAGCCTTTGGCGAGCGCTTTATCCAGATGCGCATCGCCGCCGTTGCTCACAATCAAACCATGGGCCGGGATGGTGCGTACCAAATGATGAAACTGGGTTTCGATTGCTTCTACAGCGGGAAAAATATCAGCATGATCAAATTCCAGATTATTCAACACTGCGGTGCGCGGCCGATAGTGCACAAACTTCGAGCGTTTGTCGAAGAATGCGGTGTCATATTCATCTGCCTCAATCACAAAAAACGGTGAGTCGCCCTGGCATGACCGCGCCGAGATGCCAAAATTGTTAGCCACCCCACCGATCAAAAAGCCCGGCCCAAGACCCGCATAATCAAGAATCCACGCCAACATCGAACTTGCTGTGGTCTTGCCATGAGTGCCGGTGACGGCGAGCACCCATTTATCGCGGAGCAAATTTTCGCCCAGCCATTGCGGGCCTGAAATGTAGGGCAAGCCGCGGTTCAATATTTCTTCAATGACCGGCTTACCGCGCGTCATCGCGTTGCCCACGATATATAAATCGGCATTAAAAATAGCCAGCTGTTCAGCATCAAATCCTTCATGGAGGCTAATACCGAGCGCCGCCAGCTGCGTGGACATGGGCGGATAAACGTTGGCATCGCAGCCCGTCACGGTGTGTCCTGCCTGCCGGGCCAACACTGCCAGCCCGCCCATGAAGGTGCCGCAAATACCCAAAATATGAAGATGCATGAGGTAAACTTAATGTGAAGAATAAATAAGAAAGTGCCGCATTTTCGCACCAATTGATGTGCGTGCCGTAACTAACAATAGAGGATAAATGTGGCGATGAAGTGGCGTGGATCGTTATTTCGTTCGATGTTGCTGGAGTGGCTATTGCTGCTGGGCCCCTGGTTGCTGGGCGTGATGGCCGTTATTGCCCTGGTGATTCACTACTGGCAACCGGCACCGCCCAGATCGATTGTGATGGCAACCGGGCCCGCCGGTGGTGCGGCTGATCGAGCGGGCGAACGCTACCGCGTGGCACTCGCCAAACGCGGCATTGAGGTTGAGCTGCGGAATACCTCGGGCTCGCTCGAGAACCGTGCCCGGCTACTCAACGATGATGCCGGTATTGCAGCAGCGTTTGTGCAAACCGGCAGCGCCACTGCCGACGATGCGCAGTGGCTATCGACCATCGCCGGTATCTATCCGGAGCCGATGTGGGTATTTTATCGCGCGACCAAGCCGCTGCTGCAAGCCAGCGAATTAGCGGGTAAAAAAATCGCCATTGGCCCACGCGGCAGTGGTACGCGTCATTTATCGCTGGATGTATTCGCGGCTTATGGCGTCGATCTGGAAGCCGCGCCGCATCTGGATATTACCGGCCGCGAAGGCGCAGAAGCCTTGCTTAAAGGTAAAGACATGGGTAAAGGTGAAGGCCGGGTTGACGCCATGGTCATCGTCACCGGTGAAGAGTCTGCTGTGGTGCAAGCCTTGCTGCGCGAACCGGGCATTCTACTGCTTGAGTTTCCACAATCGGGGGCGTTGAGCAAGCGCTTTCCCAACCTCAGCATGGTGACCCTGACCCCCGGCATTATTGACTTGGCGCGTAATGCACCGTCGCATGATGTGCCCTTGATTGCGGCCATGTCGCAGTTAATGATTCGCAATGATTTGCATCCGGCGCTGATTCGCGTGCTGGCCGAAGCGGCAAAAGAAATTCATGGCGGTAGCGGCTGGTTTAACAAAGCCGGTGAATTCCCTACCTTGCACGGCACTGATCTGCCGGTAGACGCTGATGCCGAGCGCTATTTTGTGTCGGGTACGCCTTTTTTGCAGCGGCATTTACCATTTTGGTTTGCGGTATGGATTGAGCGTGCGCTGATTTTATTGCTGCCGCTGCTGGCGATTGGCATTCCTGCCGTCAGGATCGTACCGGTGGTTTATAACTGGCGAATGCGTGCGCGCATTTATCGCTGGTATGCCGCGGTTCAGCGTCTGGATAATGAGGTTCTCCGCAAGCAGCCTTCGCCTGAAGCTGCGGCCATCATCCTGGCCAAGCTGTCAGAAATTGAGATGCACGCCGATAAAATTCACGTACCGCTGGCGTTTGCACGTGAGCTCTACGACCTCAAGCTGCATGTTGATTTTGTGCGCCGACGGTTAAAAATTCCAATAGGCAGCGGTGAGTGAGAAGTGCTTACGCTGCGACAGCTGAATTACCTGCAAACCAGCATGATGTCCTATGATTAAGGCCTGGTATTGGCGCTGGCTTTATCCCTTGAAAATAAAATAAACCGCGCCCAGCAAACATAATCCGGTCCACAAATAATTCCAGCTTAGGCGTTGATCCATATAAAAAAACGCGAATGGCACAAAACATGACGACGGTAATGACTTCCTGCAAAATTTTGAGCTGGCCTAAATTCATCGCGGTGTGGCCAATACGGTTGGCAGGCACCTGCAGAAAATACTCAAACAAGGCAATAGCCCAGCTCAGCAGCGCCGTTATCCACCAAGGTTTCTCCGACAGATTTTTTTAAGTGCGCACACCACGCAAAGGTCATGAAGATATTGCTTGCGGCCAGCATTAGTGATGCAATCAATATCGGAGAATTAAACCCTGCATTCATGTGACGCTGTTCTTTACTTTCACTTTCACTTTTCCTTTCTCTGCCTACGTTTCCACACCCAGGCTCAATAAATAGTCTTCATAACTGCCGTGATAATCGCGCACGCCGTCAATGGTGATTTCGATAATACGGGTGGCAAGCGATGATACGAACTCACGATCATGCGACACAAAAATTAGTGTGCCCTTGAATTTTTCCAGTGCGGTGTTGAGCGATTCAATCGATTCCATATCCATGTGGTTGGTGGGCTCGTCCATCAACAATACATTGGGCCGCATGAGGATGAGTTTGCCAAACAGCATGCGGCCTTCTTCACCGCCCGAAATGACGGTGCAGCTTTTCTTGATGTCGTCGCTTGAGAACAGCAGCCGTCCCAGGGTGCCGCGAATCGCTTGCTCATCTTCAGCTTGGGTGCGCCACTGATTCATCCAGTCGAATAAATTCACGTCAGCGGCAAACTCGGCGGCGTGATCCTGTGCGAAGTAGCCCAGCTTGGCTTTCTCGGCCCATTTAATGTGGCCGAAGCTGGCCTTCAAATCCCCCGCCAATAATCGCAGTAATGTCGTTTTACCAATACCGTTCGGGCCGATGATGGCGATTTTCTCGCCCGCTTCCACCATTAAATTCAGGTTGGAAAAAAGTGGTTTGTCAGCACCGTCAAATTGCTTGCTGAGTTTTTCGGCCTCAACGGCCAGACGATGCAATTTCTCCTTCTCGTCAAACTCGAATCGAATGAACGGATATTGACGTGAGGATGGTTTAACTTCAACCGCCTCTGCTTTGATTTTCTCAATCTGTTTTACGCGCGAGGTGGCCTGGCGAGCCTTGGATTTGTTGGCCGAAAAGCGGCGCACAAAATCCTGCAAATCCGTTATCCGCTCTTTGGCTTTCGCGTTTGATGAAACCAGCTTTTCGCGTGCCTGCGTGGAAGCCAGCATGTAGTCGTCATAATTGCCGGGATAAATGGTAATGTTGCCGTAGTCCACATCGGCCATGTGAGTGCAAACAGAGTTCAAAAAATGCCGGTCATGCGAGATGATAATCATCGTCGATTGCCGCGCATTCAGAATATCTTCCAGCCAGCGAATCGTGTTGATGTCCAGATTATTGGTCGGCTCATCCAGCAACAAAATTTCCGGATCCGAGAACAGCGCCTGCGCCAGTAACACCCGCAATTTCAAGCCTGGCGCAATCGCGCTCATCGGGCCTTCATGGCTGGCCAGCGCAATGCCTGAGCCCAGTAATAATTCGCCGGCGCGCGCCTCCGCCGAGTAGCCATCGTATTCAGCGACCTTTGCCTCAAGGTCAGCGGCCTTCATATAATCATCTTCGGTGGCGTCAAGGTTGGCGTAGATCGCATCGCGTTCATGGATCGCGGCCCACAGCTCGGTATGGCCCATCATCACCACATCCAGCACTCGAGTATTTTCAAACGCAAATTGATCCTGGCGCAATTTACCCAAACGCTCATGGCGCTCTTTAGCGACTTCGCCGCTGCTCGGCTCTAAATCGCCGCCTAAAATCTTCATAAAAGTTGATTTACCGCAGCCGTTAGCGCCGATTAAACCATAGCGATTGCCGCCGCCAAATTTGACAGAAACGTTTTCAAACAAGGGCTTAGCCCCGAATTGCATGGTGATATTGGTGGTGATTAACACAGGAGGCCTCAGTAGAATGTCCGCGATTTTAACATTGGCCTCGCAAAATCCTGCGCTAATTGAAGATGGGCTGAACAGGCGAGGAGGATGCAACAGCGTGCAACAGCGAGCGGGCGGTTGTAGGGTTTTCATCAAGGGAAAACATGAATCAGAGTAAACTCGTTCTCCCGTGTCAGGGATGCACGCATCCGCATGCAGTGACGCCGCATTGATGATCGCGTCATCAGCGCTTGTAATTGACGAATTCGCCCGAAACTGTGAGGTTTCGTTTTCAATCATTAAACAGAAGGGGCAGCGGGCGGCAAAGCATTGACGGTCATGACTTGCATACTGCGACTTACATATTATGGTTCCACATCTCACCACCTCACTCACCGGCCCGCTGCTTGATCTGGAGAAGAAGATTTTAGGCGCCATGCCTGAAATCGAACGCTGGTTTCGTAACCAGTGGCTGGAAAACACGCTGCCGTTTTATACCTCGGTTGATTTGCGCAATTCAGGCTTCAAGCTGGCCCCGGTTGATACGAATTTATTTCCCGGTGGTTTTAATAACCTGAATCCTGATTTTTTGCCGCTGTGTGTCCATGCCGCAATGTCAGCCGTGCAAAAAATTTGTCCTGATAAACAACGCATCTTGCTGATACCGGAAAACCATACCCGCAATCTGTTTTATTTAACCAATGTGGCCGCGATTCAAAAAATCTTGGTCAGCGCTGGCATGGAAGTGCGGGTCGGTTCATTGCTACCCGAGATCGTCGCGCCGACGACACTGGATTTACCCAATGGCGAAAAGCTGGTGCTAGAGCCGATTATTCGTAAAGGCAATCGCCTCACGCTGACTGGCTTTGATCCTTGTGCGATTTTATTAAATAACGATTTGTCGGCAGGCGTGCCCGCATTGCTCAGAGGGCTGGAGCAGCAGGTGGTGCCACCGCTGTATGCGGGGTGGACGACGCGCCGCAAAACCCTGCACTTCCACGCCTATGACCGCGTGGCTGAAGACTTTGCAAAAATCATCGGCATTGATCCGTGGTTTATCAATCCCATCTTCAGCCAGTGCGGCAAAGTAAATTTCAGCGCGCAGGAAGGTGAAGAATGCTTAGCCGCCAATGTGGATGCGGTGCTTAATGAAATGCGTATCAAGTATCAGGAATATGGCATTAAAGAAAAGCCATTCGTCATTGTCAAGGCCGATGCCGGCACTTATGGCATGGGGGTTTTGACCGCACGATCTGCTGATGATGTGCGCGGGCTTAACCGTAAAGAGCGCAACAAAATGGCCGTGGTGAAAGAAGGCCTGGAGGTCAGCGAAGTCATCATTCAGGAAGGCGTTTATACCTTTGAAAACGTCAACGGCAATGTGGCCGAACCGGTGATTTACATGATGGATCAATTTGTCGTCGGCGGCTTTTATCGCGTCAATACTGATCGCGGCATTGATGAAAATCTTAACTCACGCGGCATGAGCTTTGTGCCGCTGGCGTTTGAAACCGACTGCCATACCCCTGATTGTGCGGGTGCGCCTGATGCACCCCCTAACCGTTTCTATACCTATGGTGTGGTCGCTCGTCTGGCCATGCTGGCTGCGGCGAAAGAGCTGGAAAAATTGTCCGAGATGATTGATGTGGATGCTATCGTGCTGCCGCCGGAAGTGCGTGTAGCTGCTGATTGATGACTGCAACCGAATAAAAATTTCATATGAAAATTGCCTTCATCGTTGACCCTTTGACGGGGCTCAAAGTCTACAAGGATTCGTCCGTGTTCATGATGCGCGAAGCCGAGCGGCGCGGGCATGAGGTGTTTGCGTTCGAAATAAAGCATCTAGAAATGCGCCAAAGCCTAGTATCGGCGAGGGTTTCCAGCCTTTTAATCTCTGCCGATAATCACGCCTGGTACAGCGTCAAACATGAAGCGCAGATGGCGTTGACTGATTTTGATGCTGTGCTGATGCGCAAAGATCCGCCGTTCGATCAGGAGTACCTCTACGCAACGCTGCTGCTCAGCGTGGCTGAGTCGCAAGGTGCCTGCATCATCAATCGCGCTGCGGCACTGCGCGCCTACAACGAAAAATTAGCCATAGCTAAATTTCCGCAATTCACCTCGCCCACACTGGTCACGTCGGATATGAAAAGCGTTCAAGGGTTTGTGGATGAGCATCAGGATGTGATTATCAAGAAGCTTGATGGCATGGGCGGCACCTCAATATTTCGTGTCCGCGCTGACGATGTGAACCGCAACGCTATTATCGAGGTGCAAACTATCGAGGGCCTAAGCTCGGTGATGGTGCAGCGCTATATTCCGGCGATCACACAAGGGGACAAACGGGTTCTGTTGATTGACGGTACACCTGCACCGTTTTCATTGGCACGCATCCCGAAGGCGGGTGAGACTCGCGGCAATCTCGCCGCCGGTGGCACAGGGATAGCACAGCGGCTGACACAGCGTGATCATGAAATCGCTGAAGCGCTGGGCCCGTCATTAAAGGCGGATGGCCTCGTCATCGTGGGCCTCGATATAATCGGTGATTATTTAACCGAAGTGAATGTCACCTCACCGACTTGCATGGTCGAAATTTTTGAGCAGACTGGTTTTAATATTGCCGGTATGTTGATGGATGTTATCGAGCAGAAGCGCTCCCCATCTTAATCAGCCATGCAACATCATCTTCGCCTTGCCCGCCCCGCCAGTGATCTGATACGAGCCCAATCAATGTATTGCGCGGGTTTGGGCCTGCGCTTGTTGGGCTGCTTTAACGACCACGCAGGCTTTGACGGCGTGATGTTGGGTACGGCCAATGGCTCTTATCACTTCGAGTTCACCCACTGTCGGACACATCCGGTGGCGCCGATCTCAACACCCGAAGATGTGATTGTCTTTTATATTCCAATCGCAAGCGAATGGCAAAAAACCTGCGCCAATATGTTGGTAGCGGGGTTCCAGCCAGTGACTTCATTTAATCCGTATTGGGATATTCGAGGCCGCACCTTTGAAGACTTCGATGGCTATCGGGTTGTCCTGCAAAATGGGCGTTGGCAAAATACGTAGCAGAGGTGAGGCGCCTGCAGTTTGAGCAAACGCCATAATGAGCCATAACAATTAATTAGCGTTCAGCTATTCAATAGCCGACACTTCCTACGCAATGATTACCCGGTCAAAATCCACTCCGCGCTCGACAAAATCCACTAGGGTGACTTGTTTGGGGTTGCCATGGCCTTGATGAAAAATATCGATCCCGCGCCCTTTTTGGGCAAGGCTGGGGGGCACAATCAGGGTTTCCTGAATCTTCAAGCCTTCCATCGGCGGCAGTCGAAAGCCTTGCACGTAGGATGTGCTGATGCGGGCGCGCATGTCGCCTGAACGTACCGAGATGGGTTCTGGTTTGCCCGGCAGCATGGAAATAGTGACCATGATCTGGCCCTCGGTTTCTTCAATAATTTCGCGCACCACGCCCAAATAAAAAATACCGGCTTTGCCCACTTTAATCCCGACCAGCTTGCCAATCGCGACACCGCGCGGTGAATTAGCCGGACGCATCACATGAAACGCGCCGCGGCTTTCATCGATGATTCCCCAGGTTTCGGTGCCGTAATTGAAGTCGGCATATTTAGCGCGGATGGTGGATTCAGAGACTTTGCCGAACATGGCAATATCGTTCGTCTCCTGACGCGTGAGCTCGCGCTTCACGCCCGGCTGCTCGAATAGATCGCCGGATAAAATAAAGTGGGTTTCAGTAATGCCGAACGACAATATAGCCTCGCGCTCTTCCGGCACGCTCAACATCGGGCGCGCAGCGTTACCTTCGCACCATAGTTGGTGCAGGCGCTGTAAATTATCGCGTGCATCGTTGGCACTCCAGTCGGCGGGCAGATCCAGCGAGGCCGGCTCTTCGCCCGCGCTGAGCTTTTTTAAACGCCGCCGCAACGAGCGTGATAAATCGCTCACATCGAGAATCCGCACATGTGCTGCAGGCGTGATGGATTCATGAAACCCTGCGCCGGCATTTGACAATAAATCTACTGAACATAAAGGCGGCAGGGATGATGAGGGCGACGGCACACCTTGTAGCACTGGTGGTGGCTCAGTGAGGATCGATACTTTATGACCGAAGCGTTTTAACACCCCATCGACAAAATCGATTTGTCGCGGTGAGAGCTCGTATACGTTTGCCAATTGGCCCAACAACACGGCGGTGTAGGCTTGCGCCACGCTGGAGTAACCGTCCAGCGAGCCCACGGTATCTTTCATTTGTACATGGGTGAGGCCGCGCTCCTCGGCCTCCATCCACTGCAGGTGTAGCCGCATCCATAATGCGTTATCGAAGCGGCGATATATAAAACTAACCATCAACATTTGTAGGCCGATATAGCGAATGATGCGCTGAATAATCAGTGCTGCATGGGTAGTGAGTTCCTCATTGACACCATTGGCATCCGTCCAGCAGCGGCGATAACCAGCTTCCATTTCTGAAATTAAATTACGCGACACATTCCACGCCGCATAGTCCACTGCCGACAGCGGAATGGTTTTGCCGGAATAACGGGCGCGCTGCTCGGACAATAAAAAAGCGACTTTGTCGCGCATCAGTTCCATACAGGTCAGGCGCTCCAGCGGCGCCAGCTCGCCGCTGCGGTTAACAATCCGCAGCGAATCCAGAATCGTTTGCTGCGCTTGGGCAATATTGGTCAGCGGAATGGACTTAAGCCATGCCTTACAGGAACGCGCATCAGAAAAAAACAGTGAGCCCGGTTTGGAATTGGGAGAGGTTTGAATCGCCATAAAACTCCTTGTTTTTGCTTGTTGTTGCTTACTGTAGCTCTTAATTATTTTAATGCCGGGATGTCGGGTTTGCCGGGTTTTAGATTAAGTGCTGGGGTCATGCCATTCACTAGCGCTTCTCGCACATGGTGTGCCCAGTTTACGTTGAAATGCGCGCGGGAATCTGCGTTGGAATTCGATGGCTGGTCAGCTGGCACCGATGGTGACACAACGGCCACCCAAATTGGCTTCGGAAAAGTCTCATCATGGCGGAATCGTGGAATAACATGCCAATGCAGATGGGGTGCCATATTGCCGAGGCTAGCCAGATTTATTTTATCGGGCTTGAGCGCTGCGCGCAGTGCGGACTCAAGCTGAAATACGGCGGCCATCAAGGTTGATTGTTCATCATGGGTGAGATCGCTCATCTCCGCTACATGATGGTTCCAAATGACCCGGCAAAACCCGCGATAGGCGTCACCCTCGGCACCGGTGACACGCACCACTCGGTAATCGAGGTGGCGAAATAACACCTCGCCACCGTCCGCTTCGCATAATTCACAGGCCCGTTTCATCTGTGATGCAGCCGTCATGTCGCTGATCAGGGTTGAAACACGCTATAGCCAGCGGGTGCCGTACCCGCATTGGTAATGACTGTCGGTGCAGCGGTATTTGCGTTCATCAGCCAGACGATGAGTGAATTATCGCTGGGGCGAAGCCACACAATATCGGTAATGCCATCGCCATTGAAATCGCCGGATGCATAAAATTTCCAGGTTGAATCCGTTGGCGGCAGACTGGCAGTTGCGCTTGAAACCACCAGTGAGCTGCCGGTACACGAAGCATTTGGGTCGGTGGGGGAAGCCGTCGACGGCGGTAAGGTGAGCCCGAAAGCGTTAAGCGACATCAGTTGAATTTCGCCCGTTGCATCGTTGCGAAACAATATATCGCCGCGACTGTTGCCGGTAAAATCAGCGAGTTTTAAAGCCGTAAAGCCGACAGGAACATTGCCCACCAACAGATTTGCGCAGGAACGGGCTGCGGTCGCCATCAGCGCGCGGATTTGGCCTTGCGGGCTGATATAAATCATATCGGCCGCTCCATCATTATTAAGATCCATCGCGCCCAGCAGCGTCCAATTAAGCGGTGCGCCACCGCGTTTGCGCGAAGTCAGTGCCGTATTGCCGTCGGTAAACCAGACGTACGATACGCCCGTATCCCGTGGATCATC
>JAYWCO010000300.1:0-13399 GCA_043780475.1 Burkholderiales bacterium
CCGAAAGCATTGGTAGCAAGCTCTTTGTTTAATTCACGAGCTCATTTCTTATCTTCACCCCCCACCCCGTTCACCCTCATCACTCGGAGATTCAGTTCATGATTAGCAATGCGTATGCGCAAGCGGCTGCCACTGGCGGTATGGAAGGAAGTCTAATCGGTATGGCGCCGATTATCTTGATGTTTGCCTTGCTCTACTTCCTGATGATCCGGCCGCAAATGAAAAAGGCCAAAGAACAAAAGACGATGATTGATAGTTTGTCCAAGGGCGATGAGGTTATTGCCATGGGTATGATTGGGAAAATTGTCAAAATAAGCGATGGCTACATCAGTCTCGAAGTGTCGGCTGGTAATGTGATTTATATGCAACGACAAGCCGTGACGACTCTCCTGCCCAAAGGTACTTTTCAAGACATCACTAAATAGAGGTTGGCGGATTACCCGGGCCATAAAGATATTGGCGCTGGTAATCAGTTCACTATTATTTAGTTTCGACTAGCCTGGCGGGTATCCGCATCTGCAAGTTTTGAGGTTTTTATGAATAAATATCCTGCTTGGAAATATGCCGTTATCGTAACCGCTGTCGTGGTCGCGTTTTTTTATACGCTGCCCAATTTTTTTGGTAAATCGCCCGCCGTTCAGGTTTCGGGTCTCCGCGCGAATAAGGCTGATGCCGCGTTGGTGACGCAGGTGCAAAGCGTGCTTAAAGATGCGAGCTTAAGTGCTACTAGTGTCGAGCTTGAAGGCGAGACGATTAAACTCAAACTAGCTGACGCTAATGTTCAGTTAAAAGTGCGGGATGCTCTGCAAACCAAGTTAGGCGATGGTTATGTGGTCGCGCTGAACCAGTTGTCCAACTCGCCTGAGTGGCTGCACAAGCTTGGCGCACAGCCCATGTCGCTCGGGCTGGACTTGCGCGGTGGTGTTCATTATTTGATGAAAGTCGACATGAAATTCGCTGTCGATAAAGCTGTTGATCGCTATGTTGGCGATGTCCGCGTTTTGCTTCGCGACAAAAAAATTTATCACAACGGTATCTCCCGCAATGACGATAAAGTGATCGTACGCTTCAAAGAAAAGGCCGAGCTTGATAAAGCCGTAAAAGAAATTAGCTCGCAAGCGCCCGAACTGCAATTGCAGGACACGCAAGATGCGGGTGATTTTGTTCTTACCGCGGTAATGCGGCCAGAAACACTTAAAAAATTACAGGATAATGCGCTCGAGCAGAACATTATTGCACTGCGCAAACGGGTAAATGAGCTGGGCGTATCCGAGCCGATTGTGCAGCAGCAAGGCCAAGGCCGCATCCTCGTGCAAATCGCGGGCTGTCTGGATCCCGCGCAATGTAAAGAAGTTATCGGTCGCACCGCCTCGCTTGAGCTTCGTTTGGTGGCTGAAGATCAGGCTGTTGGGCAAGGACGAGATGCATTTGAACGCTATCGCAACGAGCCTGCGCCATTTGGCACCGACAAAATGATCGCGAGCAATGGCGAAGTCGTGCTCGTCAAAAAGCAAATTGTGGTGACGGGCGATAAAGTAACCGATGCCCAGCCTGGCTTTGATTCACAAACGGGTCAGCCCACGGTCAATGTTCGTCTTGACGCCGCCGGCGGTCGTGCCATGCTGCAAACCACGCGTGAAAATCTGAAAAAGCGCATGGCCATGATCATGATTGAAAAAGGCAAACCGGAGGTGTTGACCTGGCCCTCAATCGATGGCGAATTTGGCCCTCAATTCCGGATCACCGGCATGGCCAATGTCAATGAGTCCAAAAATCTGGCGCTGTTGTTGCGTGCGGGTGCTTTGGCGGCGCCAATGGAAATTATTGAAGAGCGCACCATCGGGCCTAGCCTGGGTGCCGAGAATATTGAAAAGGGCATGAATTCATTGCTGTTCGGATTCGCGCTCATCACCATTTTCATGATCGCGTACTACATGCTGTTCGGCGTTGTTTCCGTAATGGCGCTCGGTGCGAATTTACTGTTCCTGATAGCGATATTGTCCATGCTGCAGGCTACGATGACGCTGCCAGGCATTGCGGCTATTGCGCTGACCCTAGGTATGGCCATTGACGCCAATGTGCTGATAAACGAACGCATTCGCGAAGAGTTGCGTAATGGCATGTCTCCGCAGATGGCGATTCAGGCAGGTTACGACCGCGCACTCGACACTATTATCGATTCCAACATCACCACGCTGATTGCGGGCTTGGCGCTGCTGATCTGGGGCTCTGGCCCGGTACGAGGATTTGCGGTGGTGCATTGTCTTGGTATCGTGACCTCCATTTTTAGCGCGGTGATGGTATCGCGTGGCATCGTCAATTTGATTTATGGCGGCAAAAAGAAAGTAAACAAGCTTTTAATCGGCAACGTCAATTGGCATAAGTCTGGTGCCAGCGCTGCCAAAGTGGCAAAAGCATAATTTCTTTGCTCCCGGACCGCTGAAATGCTCAAAGTAAAGTTAGGATAAAAATCATGGAATTTTTCAGAATTAAAAAATCAATCCCGTTCATGCGCCATGCACTGGTGTTTAACGCAATTTCGTTCATCACGTTTTTATTGGCGGTATTTTTTCTTTGGTATACGCCGCTTCATCTGTCTATCGAATTCACCGGCGGTGCATCGATGGAGATTAAGTACGACAAGCCTGCCAATATTGAACAAATTCATGAGGTACTGACCAAGGCAGGTATTGTTGGCGCTGAGCCTATCAAGTTTGGTTCTGCGCAGGATGTGTTAATTCGCTTGCCGGTCAAGCTGATGGAAAACGCCGAGAGCCAAAATGTGGCGATGCAAAAACTGAGTGACGCAGTGATGGCTGCGCTTAAAACCGCCGACCCTTCAGCTACCAACACCAAAACTGAATTTGTCGGCGGCCAGGTAGGCAAAGAGCTGGCAACCGATGGCGCACTGGCGTTGCTGTTTGTTTGTCTGGGTATTGTGGCTTATCTGGCTATCCGTTTTGAATGGCGCTTTGCGGTGGCGACCATCATTGCCAATCTGCACGATGTGGTCATTATCTTGGGATTTTTTGCATTTTTTCAGTGGGAATTTTCATTGCCCGTGCTGGCCGCAGTGCTGGCGGTACTGGGTTATTCGGTGAACGAGTCGGTAGTTGTATTTGACCGTGCCCGCGAAAATTTCCGGAAAATGCGCAAGGCGTCGATTGAAGAAATATTTGATGCGGCCATTACCGGCACTATCTCTCGCACCATCATTACCCACGGCACCACGCAGATGATGGTGTTGGCAATGTTTATTTTAGGTGGCCCCACTTTGCATTATTTTGCGTTGGCGCTGACTATTGGTATTTGCTTTGGTATTTACTCATCGGTACTGGTCGCCTGTCCATTGGCAAAATACCTCGGTGTTTCGCGTGAAGATTTTGTAAAAACGGACAAGAAAAGGGAAAGCGATCCTGAAGTCATTTCAGCAGCACCCTGAAAATCGTTCGCTGCGGCGTTAATCTGTGGTTGTTAAACACGGTGTCGTTTATATAATAAATAGCAAGCCCGCATCCAATGCGGGCTTGTTTTTGGCTGACTTTTTGAGGATACCGCTATGGATTTTTTGCTCTCGGTCTGGGATTTGATTCTTCACCTTGATAAACACTTAGCGGTGCTGCTGCAAAACTACGGGCCATGGGTTTATGCCATTTTGTTTGCAGTTATCTTCTGCGAAACAGGCTTGGTGGTAACGCCGTTTTTGCCGGGTGACTCTTTGCTATTTTTAGCAGGCGCTTTAGCCGCCAGTTCCACCACGGGCAGCGCTGGCGGCACGACGGGTTTGGATGTTCATGTGCTGGCGATCCTGCTGATCATTGCGGCGGTGCTGGGGGATGCGCTTAATTACTTTATCGGTGTATGGGTCGGCCCCAAACTATTCAAAGATAATAACGCACGATTTTTGAAGCGTGATCATCTCGACAAGGCGCACGATTTTTATGAAAAATGGGGCGGTGCGGCCATTATCCTAGCGCGATTCACGCCGTTTTTGCGAACCTATGTTCCCTTCGTGGCGGGGATGTCGCGCATGACTTACGCCAAATTCGCGTTTTACAATGTTACCGGGGGCATTGTGTGGGTAGCCTCACTGGCTTATTTGGGTTATTTTTTCGGCAACATTCCCTGGGTAAAAGCTAATCAGGGCTTTCTCGTCATCGGTATTATTTTGCTGAGCTTGATGCCGATTGCGATTGGTTTCATCAAGGCAAAGATGCAGGCGAAGGCGTAGTTACGGAGGTCGCTACGGATGTAATGGCAGCGGCGTCGGTGACGAGCCGACTGGGCGCAGTCAGCTTTGCATAAAAAATGACGGCAAGAAAAAACATAATCGTGAGGCCGACTTCAACCAGCGCCAATACTTGCGTCAGTCCTTTATCTGACCAGCCCCTCACTACGCCTTCCGTGAAATAAATCAGCACAAACATGGATGCCCATTGATAGGTATAGCGTTTACCGCGCAAGATGCCAAACAAAGGCAGCAGCAGCGGTAGCACTTTTAAAATAAGCCAGGAGCCGCCTGGACGAAGCGGCGCCAGCACGGCTTCCCACGCCACACACAGTACGATGAGTGCAATCAGTGAAGTCGATGCGGTAATGTTGAAAAATCGCTCGTTCATAGGCGTTGCTACAAGGCTAATTTTGTGGCAATTTCAGCCACACGTTTACCCAAGGCGAAGGCTAATTTTTTTTCGGCTTCGCTCACGGGCATATCGTTGGCCGCACCGGCGACATGACTGGCGCCATAAGGCGTGCCGCCCTCACGGGTGGAGCTTAATTCCGGTTCGGAATACGGCAGCCCGACAATCAGCATGCCGTGGTGCAGTAGCGGCAGCAGCATTGTTAGCAGCGTCGTCTCCTGCCCGCCATGCTGGGTCGAGGTGGAGGTAAACACGCAAGCCGGTTTGCCAATCAGGGTGCCGCGCATCCAGTCGCCGCCGGTACCATCCAAAAAATATTTCAGCGGTGCCGCCATATTGCCAAAACGAGTCGGTGAACCCATCGCGAGGCCCGCGCATTCAGCCAGGTCGGCCACCTTCACATAAGGTGGGCCATCGCCCGGAATTTCAGGCTCCATCGCTTCGGTAACCGTAGAAACCTTGGGCACCGTGCGAACTCTGGCGCTCATGCCCGTCACGCTCTCCACGCCGCGTGCAATATGACGTGCAAGCTCACGGACGCTGCCGGAATTGGAATAGTAAAGAACCAAAATATCTGACATGGAATGTGTATCACTATAAAAGTAAAAATGATGCGATGAGAGAAGGCGGAGGCGGAGGGGGAAAGTAATAAAAAGGGAATATTGCCCTATTATACGAGCCTGTTTATATAGATTTGAAATTCAAGATTTACACATCAGAAGGTTGGAGCATCATCATGAATTTGTTCAGACAGATTTTTTTATACCTGCGTTTTGTTGTTCGCCGCTTGGTAGATGATCGTTGCCTGACGGTGGCGGGCAGCCTTACCTATACAAGTTTGCTGGCGCTGGTGCCGGTATTTACGGTGGCGGTTACGCTTGCCTCAGAGGTGCCGGCTACTCAGCAGTTCATCGCTCAACTCAAAGGGTTCATCTTTAAAAGCCTGGTGCCCGATGCGGCGGGGAAGGTGGTGTCCGTTTATCTGGAGCAATTTGCGCACAACGCAGCGCAGCTCACGGTGATCGGTCTGGCCATGATATTTGTCACGGCGGTTGCGCTGCTGTTTACCATTGACAGTGCATTTAACGATATTTGGCGCACCCGCAACCGTCGCTCGTGGTGGAAGCGCCTCACTGCTTATTTGCTGCTATTGATTCTGGGCCCGCTGTTGATCGGGGCGAGCTTGTCGATGACTTCGTACATGCTGCATTTGACGCATGATTTTGATCGCGCGCTGCCGATGTTAGACGATGTGGTGTTAAAGCTGGTGCCGTTTTTATTGACGACAGTTGCGCTGATCCTGGCTTACCGGATCATTCCCAATCGTTACGTACCGGCACGTCACGCGCTTGCCGGCGGGCTGTTTGCCGCCATGTTGTTTGAGCTGACCAAACATGTGTTTGTGGCTTACGTTGTCAGCATGCCTACGTACAGCCTGGTCTACGGGGCGTTTGCGAGCATGCCGATTTTTTTGGTGTGGTTATTTTGCTGCTGGATAGTGGTGCTGATTGGCGCCGAGGTGACCGCCACGTTTTCCTATTTTCGTCATCCTCACGCGCAGTACGACGATCCCCTCAGTCGGCAGCGTGCCGCGCTGCTCATGATTGATGCCATGGGGGCTGATCAGCCGCGAAGTCCAATATCGAATGAACGCTCAAGCAAGGCCATGAGTTTTTCAGAATTACGCATGCGCGCAGCCATGCCGATAGATCAAGCCGAAGATATTTTGGACTGTCTGGTGAAAGCCGGTATGGTGGTGCAGCAAAACCTGAACGGTCAAGCGGGCTATGTCATGCGCAGAGCGCGACCTGGTATTAGCGACGATGAAATCAGGCTGGCGTTGGCGACGGATAATCACAACAACATGGCTTCACAAAATCTATAACCGCAGCGTGCAACACCAAGACCCGCGACAGCGCTACGGTTAAGACGCCTGAAACTGGAATAAATCGAACCGCGAGGTGCGCTCAATCAAGGTCGTGGCACGCACATGAGAAATGTCGCCCGCATCGTTGAGTTCAAACTCACGCAGGTCAGAAAAAACCTCTGCCGTGGTGAGTACGGTATCAGCAGCAGCTTCGCCCATCAGTGGCGCGATCAACAAGGCTGGTGCCGGCTTGGATTGTTGGCTGGTATTGCCCATCGTCGGCTCAATCGTAATACTATGCGCGATCGGTGAAATCAGCTCCACCCCGAACTCCAGTGCGTTGCCTTCCAGCAGCGTTAGCCACCGCACTACGCCTACATTCCAACTGCGTCCGCCGACAAATCGTACGCCCACGGCCTCGCCCACGGTGACACCGACATTGCCGCCGGACTCCCGATGGAGTCGTACACCGTTAGCGCTTTGGTTGAGAACTTGCCATTCTTCAACCCCGATCATTTGCGACATCGGGTCTTGCGGAATCTTTAGTAGCGGAATAGTGCGGCCTTCACGAATCGCTTCAGCATCTGCTTCCGGATTTTCGGTGGCGGCTAGTTCTGCAAAATAGGAAATGGCTTTAATGCCGCTGCATAATGCCACCCCTGAATCGGCTGGGTTGCGGCGGAATTGACGTTTGGGCGGATCACCCCACAGACGTAGCAAACGTGCGATCAGATCGTTAAAATCGTGGGTCGCGCGGCTCTTGGCGGCATTAACATTGCCGGCGGCCTTTAGTTTTTGGGTTAGTCGATCCACCAGTCGTGTGGGATCAATCAAGCGCAGCACCTGTCCCGCAGGCGGCTGATTACCTTGGATCAATACTTTTGGCGCTTGATCGCCATCTAGAGCCACCACAAATAGCCGCTGCGGATTGACGCCTTCGGCACTACTCAGGATGTCTACGAAGCCACGATTTTGGGATAGCACTTCGACTACTCGGTCAACCTCTTTATACATCAAGCGATAGGGGTCAGCTAACGCAATCAACAGCATGTCAACATAGGTATCCAGAATAGTTGACTTGACATCGTTATTACTGTCACTCGCGCCTTCACCAGCGAGACCTTGTTCAGCCGCATATTGGTATAGCGCATGTGCTTCTTGCCACACCCCTGGCGGCACCGGATGATAGGTTTTGTAGCATTGCAGCATCAGCTCGCGCAAATAAAACAAGGTGCGATAAATCGGTATGGGCAGATTTTTCTTCGCATTAAACATAATCATCTTGCCGGTTTTTTCGAGCACCAGCATTTTATATGCGTACCCGCACTCGGTCAGGAGTCGGCGCGATAATTCAAATGCGGTTAACTGTTTTGGCGGCATCGGCAATGCGCTGTAAGCGTAAACAGCTTCGAGTTCATCCAGCAGTACCGTAATCACGGGCCGATAAATTTCGACCAACTCAATGCGCTCTTCAGCCGCAAATTTGCTGCGATTGATGGATTCAAGCATGTAAATCATGCTGTTCGCGGATTCAATCGTTTTGGTCAGCGGCAGAGATTCAACCCAAATTCTGGCTTTCTTGGGGTTGGTTTCAATCTCTTTCGGTAAACTGCGCGTAGATACCGGTACTGAAAGGCTTAGGGCCATTCAAACTCCTTCAACGTTTTCCTGCGATAGTGCGTTGTAGTATGCATCACGGTTTGCAATGCGGTGTGCGCTTAGGGAGCAGTTAGGCGAAAGTCATTCAGCACCCTCTGCTTACCTTACTCATAATTTTATGGTTATGCCACTAAGTCTAACAGACAGGACAGGATCAAATTCAATGCAGAACTTGAAGTTAATTTCAATGCCTCATATTCAATTCAGGATGCGCCGTTTTATACGTGCCACCGCAGCGGGCCTAATCCTGCTGATCGGGATCTTCAGCGCGGCCACTCAGGCCCACGCTTTCCAGTTAACCGATACCAGCGGTGCACCGCAGCGCCTGGCAGATCTCAACGGTAAATGGGTGGTACTTAATTTTTGGGCGACCTGGTGCGCGCCGTGCGTAAAAGAGATTCCTGATTTAGCTGCCTTTGCGATTGCGCAAGGCGATAAGGTCCGGGTGCTGGGCATCGCCCTCGACTGGGACGAAACCGGCAAGCCGGAGACCGACGAGCGCAAGGTAAAAGCCTTCGCCAAGAAAATCGGCCATACCTACCCGCTGGTGTTGGGCACCGAGGCCAGCGAAAAAATATTTGGCAAAATGAAGGGCTTGCCAACCACAATTGTGTACGATCCAAACGGCAAAATCGTCTATCAAAAAACTGGCGTGGTTACGCAGGAATTGCTGAAAAGGGTGATGGCAGGCGAAAAAATTTCCTGAAGCCGTCATTATCGAAATAAATCTCTAGCACTGGAGCGGCGTTCAAGCCAAAAATGGCTGAAAACACTCGTATAATGGCGTTCTACGTTTTTAAAACGACTTCTTAACAGGCGCAAATGGCGGCCTCAACTTTAAATCAGGAACTCACGATATGTTCAGAAAAATCCTCATTGGTCACCCGCTATCAATTTTAGCGACAGCATTATGGCTCACGGCATCGCCAGTATTTGCCCAAGATATGTTAAAAGCAAAACACGACAATCATATTAGCGACTGTGCCAAAGCCGCCGGCGTAAACAAGGCGCGATGCGAACGCCATGAAACCATGGCAGCCCAATGCGGCGCCGTAAAAGGTGAGGCGCATTTCATTTGCGACCGCGAATATCTGCTGGCAAATCCGCTCGACTGCAGCAAATTAGCGGCCACCGAAAACGCGTCATGCAAAGCTGAAGTGGCCGCATTCAAAACCTGCGATTCCAACCCAGGGCGCGAGTTTATGAAATGTGTGCGTGATAAGACTGGTGAAAGCCCGATGGGGCACTGAGTCTGAGCAAACAGATAAAAAAGCGCGGCATGCCGGGCTTTTTTATCGCTATTTTTTCCCACTACGCTTCTAGCAGGCGCTTAAAATTTCTAAAAGTCAGTCTTCAAAAACCGTTGATTTAGCCGCAATTTTCATTCCTATCTATCCACTTCGAGACTGCTCCAACAAAAATTCCTGGCTCAATCACCAAACCCGACAGCGCTTCTCTTTGACCATCGGCTGCCCGGCTTTGCACGAAAACGCCTTGGCAAATTCCGGCATATTCACTACCAGGCCATTGACGCGATATTTGCCCGGCGAATGCGGATCGGTCAGGGCTTTCACGCGCAGGTTTTCAGGGCGATCATTTTCACAGGCCCATTGCGCATAGCCCACAAAAAAGCGTTGCTCCGGCGTGAGGCCATCGCGTGATTCTGCGGGCACTTTGGCAATCTCGGTCTTCCACGCCATCCAGCCGAGGATCAATCCGCCGAGGTCTGCTACATCTTCGCCCAGTGTGAGTTTGCTGTTGATTTTGAGGTCGTCAACGATGGTGTATTGCGCGTACTGATCCACAATGCAATGGGTGCGGTCGGTGAATTCTTTAGCGTCTTTTTTGCTCCACCAATCTTTTAAATTACCCTTTGCGTCGAACTGGCGGCCTTCATCATCAAAGCCGTGGGTTAATTCATGGCCAATCGTGCCGCCGGTGTTGCCATAGTTGGGCGCGTCATCCATCTTTGGGTCGTAAAGCGGGGGCTGCAAAACGCCTGCCGGAAAATTGATGTCATTCATCTGCGCGTTGTAGTACGCATTGACGGTGGGTGGTGTCATGCCCCATTCGCCGCGATCCAGTGGCTTGCCAATTTTGGCGAGCTGGCGGCGAGTTTCAAATAAATTACCGCGCTCGATGTTGCCGAGAAAATCATCGTTCTTAACCTCAAAGGCGCGATAGTCGCGCCACTTGTCCGGGTAGCCGATTTTGTTCACCACCGCGCGTAATTTCTCCTGCGCTTTTTGTTTGGTGGCCGCACTCATCCAGGCGAGTGATTTGATATCTTCCGCCATGGCCTGCTCGATCTGCCGGGTCATGCGCAAAGTTTTGGCTTTCAGTTCGGCACTGAAAGCGCGGCTGACAAACTCCTGACCCAGCGCTTCGCCGAGCTGGCCGTCGACCAAGGCAACGCAGCGTTTCCAGCGCGGTTTTTGTTCAGGCACACCACGCAGAATTTTGCTGAAAAAAGCAAAGCTCTCGTTGGCAAATGCGGTAGAGAGATAGGCTGCGTTTGAACGAACAATATGCCAGCGCAGATAAGTTTTGATTTCATCCAGGCTGAGGGTTTGCAGCTGCTGATCGAACGCTTTATAGAACGCGGGCTCGGTGACATTAAAGATGTTCAGATTTTTCACACCGATGGCGTTCAAGTAAGCGCGCCAATCAAAGCCCGGCGTCAGCACCTGCAGACCATGCGCATTCATTTTATGAAACAGCTTATACGGATCGCGCTTTTCCACCCGCGTCAGCGTCGCATTCGCCAGTGCGGTTTCAATCGCCAATACGGTCTCGGCCGCGCGCTTGGCATTATCTCCGCTGGCAGCAGAACCATCGCTGAGCAATACAAACATTTGTGTCACGTGCGCTAAATATTGAGCGCGAATAGTCTTCGATTTTTCATCATCTTTGGTGTAGTAATCACGGTCAGGCAAACTGAGGCCACCTGAACCAGCGAAGGCGATGACCTGTGATGAGTTGGCAAAATCCTGATTGGCACTAAAGCCGAAAAACAAACCATCATCGCCGGTTGATAATTGCAGGCTGGCAAGCACAATCGGTAAATCCGCTTTTGATTGCATGCCGTCGATCCTGGCCAGATAGGGCTGCAATGGGCTCGCCGCGCGTTTTTCGACGGCCGCTTCATCCATACAAGCGGCAAAGTAATCGCCGGTCTTTTGTTGTCCGGCATTGCGGGTGGATGACGGGCTGGCGAGGCTTTCAAGAATGCCCCATAGGTAGCGCTGATTGTCTTCCGCCAGTTTGCGGTAAACATCCCATTTCGCCTGATCGGCCGGGATTGGATTATTTTTCATCCAGCCGCCGCAGGTGTACTGGTAAAAATCCACGCAGGGATCGGCGGTTTTATCCATCGCGCTGACATCCAGGCCTGGCGTGTAAGGAAATGTCGTCAACGGTTTGTCGGCAGGCTTGGCAATGGGAGCCGCCGGCGGCGCGGTAGTTTGCGCAGAAGCGGCCATAGCGACCCCGACTAAACAGAGTGAAACTGAAAACACTAATGGCTTTAAAACTAACGACGATAAATGTTTGTTGGGTGCGCACATCGTAAAGACTCCAAGAAAAAATAAAGGTCCAATAAGGGCGGGTTTCTTCAGTCAAAATTGGCTTGAAAGCCGCGCCCTTTCTGGTGTTTAAAATTTAATTAAGCAGCTTATCTTCAGTTAGTTTTAACTTGGTTTTAGCTTACTTTTAACTTAGTTTTAATCAGCCCTGCAATCTCATTCACATTAACCGCAGTGGCAGCCAAGTCACGTCGATGTTGATATTCCACGTTGCCGTCTTTTAAACCGCGTTCACCGATCACAACGCGATGCGGAATGCCGATCAGTTCCAGCTCGGCCAACATCACGCCAGGACGCTCGCCACGGTCGTCCAACAGCACATCAACGCCGAGCGACACCAGCTCGGCGTACAGCGTGTCCACGGCTGCTTTGACCATCGATGAGCGGTCATAACCCATCGGTGCAATCGCCACGGTAAAGGGGGCCATCGCTTCCGGCCAAATGATGCCGCGCTCGTCATGGCTTTGCTCAATTGCAGCGCCCAGCAGGCGCGTCACGCCGATGCCATAGCAGCCCATCTCAAGCAATTGCGGCTTGCCGTTTTCGCCGAGGAAAGTCGCGTTCATCGGTTTGGAATAAACCGTGCCCAAATAAAACACATGGCCAACCTCAATGCCGCGCTGAATCGCCAAGATGCCCTGGCCATCCGGTGAGGGATCACCTGCCACCACGTTGCGCAGATCGGCAATCAGATCAGGTTCAGCTAAATCGCGGCCCCAATTCATGCCGGTGTAATGCATATCTTCTTCATTCGCGCCAGATACAAAATCACTCATGTGGGCAACTGTACGATCAGCCACAATTTTCAACGCTCTTTTCAAGCCAAGCGGCCCGAGATAGCCGGGCTTGCAGGCGAAGTGTTCGATAATTTCCGCCTCGCTGGCGAAGCGGAAATCTTTATCCAGGCCCGGCACTTTATGCGCCTTGATTTCATTCAACTCGTGGTCGCCACGTAACAGCAGCAGCCAGATCTCTGCCGGCAGTGGTTGATCGCGTTCATCGAACTTGTCGACCGCCAACACAATCGATTTTACGGTGGACGACAACGCTAAATTCAGGAACGTCGCCACCTCTTCACACTTTGCTTTTCCGGGCGTGGGTGTTTTTGTGAGCGCCAGCACCGGCGCGGCTCTAAAGGCAATCAGCGGCAGCGCTTCGGCCAGCTCAATATTGGCGGCGTAATCCGAGGCGGGGCAGTAGGCTATCGCATCTTCGCCCGTATCCGCAATCACCTGAAACTCATGCGAGCGCGAGCCGCCAATCGCACCCGTATCGGCTTTCACTGCGCGAAATGTCAGACCCAGACGAGTGAATATTTTTTGATAAGCGGCAAACATTTTGTCGTAGCTTAACGCCGCACTGGCTTCATCACGATCGAATGAATACGCATCTTTCATCGTGAATTCGCGGCCGCGCATCACGCCGAAGCGGGGCCGACGTTCATCGCGGAATTTGGTTTGAATATGATAAAAATTCACCGGCAATTGGCGGTAGCTTTTGATTTCGCCGCGTGCAATATCGGTCACCGCTTCTTCTGACGTAGGCTGCACGATAAAATCGCGATCATGACGGTCTTTAATGCGCATCAGCTCGGCCCCATACTTTTGCCAGCGACCGGTTTCCATCCACAACTCGGCAGGCTGAACCAC
>JAYWCO010000301.1:0-2194 GCA_043780475.1 Burkholderiales bacterium
GGCATCAGCGATACCGAGCTGGGCGTTGAAGAAAACCATCTGCAGCAATGGCTGCAAAAAAACTATCATGGTGAGATGGATTATATGGCGCGTCACGGCACTGCGCGCACCCGGCCTCAGGAATTAATGCCTGGCACGGTGCGGGTTATTTCCGTCAGGCTCAATTATGTCGCGCCTGATGGCAAAGAAAGCTGGGGTGTGATTGAGGATAGTGAAGCCGCGTTCATATCACGCTACGCGCTGGGCCGCGATTATCACAAAGTGCTGCGCGCAAAATTACAAACGCTCGCCGATAAAATCGAAGCCGAGATCGGCGAATTTTCCTACCGGGTTTTCACCGATAGCGCGCCGGTCATGGAAGTCGCTCTCGCCCGCAAGGCCGGTCTTGGCTGGCGCGGCAAACACACGCTGTTGCTCAGCCGCGACGCCGGCTCCCTGTTTTTTTTAGGTGAGCTTTACACCGATCTGCCCTTGCCGCTTGACAGCGATACCACCGAGCATTGCGGCAGTTGCACCAGGTGCATTGATATATGCCCCACCAAAGCCATTGTCGGCCCCTACCAGCTCGATGCGCGACGCTGTATTTCCTATCTCACTATCGAACATAAAGGCACTATTCCTGAAGAGTTTCGCGAGGCCATGGGTAATCGCATCTACGGCTGCGATGATTGCCAGCTCATCTGCCCGTGGAATAAATACGCACAACTCGCTGCCGAGGCGGATTTTCAGATTCGTCATCATCTCGATGATGTCACGCTCGTTGAATTATTCAGCTGGACGCACGCGCAGTTCAACGAGCGTATGGCCGGCAGCGCGATTCGACGCATCGGCTATGAACAATGGCGTCGCAATATCGCCGTGGCGATGGGTAATGCGCTACGCAGCGATCTGGCAGAGAGCCGCAAAATGTTAATACGCACAACGCTGCAAAGCGCGCGGGGCACCGCATCTGAATTAGTGATGGAGCATGTGGAGTGGGCTTTAGATGAGACTTAGGTGAGCTTTAAATGGTCCTAGCCTGCTAACCAATACTTCAGCCGCGTTACCGTCGGCGCAGCGCCTGGCTTGGGCATCACCAGGAAAAGATTGTCGTACTCGTCTTCATTCAGAGTGACTGCTTCAACGACACCGAGCCGTTTTAAGATCAAGGGCACGGTGTTGCTATGGCCCACCACCAGCGCCACCGCATCCGCATCCGCATCCGCACTATGCGCTGCAATGCGCTTGATCAACGCAGCGGTATCGGCGGCAGGCATCACCGTTGGCGTAATGCCCTGACGCTTTGCCAATGGTGCCGCGAACATGGCGGTGCGCTGGTATTGCGTCACATAAATCGCTGTTATGTTTGTCGCTGATAACATCTGCGATGATTTCTCTGCGCGCGCCATACCAACCATGGATAGCGGGGGGTCTTTAACATCCCTGGTATCTTTACCGCTATCCGCGATATCAAGCCTCTCAACTTTCTCACCGTGACGCACATAGTCACGGTCTGCTGGGAAGCGCTCACCAAGGGCAAGCAAGCCGCAATAGCCATTAGCAAATGAAAAATATTGCGCTTAAAAATACTGGTTTTAAAGCTGTGTTTGCGCATGGATTATTTTTCTGCCTTGTTCAAGCTTTAATGATCCAAAACTTGGCTTAACCTCAAACTCAACGTTAGCCCTTGGTGCGCACTCGCGAACGGCCACCATCAACCGCGAAGATTTGCCCCGTGATCCAGCCCGCCTCAGGTGACAATAAAAAATCCGCCAGCGCGGCATGATCACGGGCCTGACCCAGGCGCGGGATCGGGTGCATCGCAGCAATCGCCTCGGCCATGGCGGCATTGGCGGTGAGCTTGCCCGCGAGTGGCGTATCGGTCAGGCTAGGCGCAATTGCGTTTACCCGCACATGCGGCGCCCACTCGGCCGCAAGCGCGCGGGTGAGCCCTTCGACCGCACCTTTGGCGGCAGAGACAATCGTGTGGCTGACAAAGCCCTGCGCAACTGCGATGGTGGAAAACATCACCATCGCTCCTTTGGCGGCCTTTAATGCGGCGGCGGCTTCGCGTGCAGCGATGGCCGCACCGACCGTGTTCAAACGAAACGCATTGACCATCGCATCGCCAGTGAGTTGGCGTAGCGGCTTTAAATCAATCGAGCCCACGCAGTAGGCCAGACCGGTGATATCTGCACCTTCACACGCGGCATTT
>JAYWCO010000302.1:0-11847 GCA_043780475.1 Burkholderiales bacterium
ATTGTTCGGGGCGATTATTTTTGCGATGAAACCGAATGTTCGCGGCTTGTCGCGGTGGGTAACCATCACCGCGTCGATCGCTGCCTGCGGCGTGATCGGCTTCGCGTTTTCACGCAGCCAGTGGCTGTCATTTTTATTCATGGCCATGACCGGCATGGGTCTGATGGGCACCTCGGTATGCGTGAATACCATCATTCAATCCATCGTCGATGAAGATCATCGTGGCCGCGTGGTGAGTATTTATTCCACATTTTTTATTGGTGCGGCGCCACTAAGCCACCTGCTGATGGGTGCCTTGGCCGAGCGTATCGGCGCTCCGCGAACCTTCCTCGTTTGCGGCATCATGGCTGCGCTGGCTGCCTTGATTTACGGGCTGTATCAGCCGCGATTGCGCGCACATATTCGGCCACATTATGAGAAGCGCGGTATTATTGCCGCAACGATTCCAGAAGGTGAAAAATGAGCGCGAACACTAAAAGTACAACAGTCCTGTTTGAGCAACACGGCAGCATCGGCATCATGACCTTTAATCGCCCCGAAGTCTTCAATGCGATGTCGAGTGAATTGATTTTAGCCTTTCGCGACATAACGGCCGAACTAACAAAATCCACTACCTTGCGGGTATTGATTATTAAAGGTGCGGGCAAAGCATTTTTAGCGGGCGGTGATGTCGGCCAGTTTTATCGGGAAAAAGACGATATTGCTGAAACGATAAAGCCGCTGGGTGATGCGCTGCATGAAGGCATCATCAACATTCGTATCATGCCATTTCCGGTGATCGCCCAGGTGCAGGGAGCGTGTGCCGGTGCGGGCCTGAGTTTGATGCTGGCATGCGGTTTTGCGGTGGCGTCGACCACAGCACAATTCAAAACCGCCTACACCCAGATTGGCCTTTCGCCGGACGGTGGGAGCACCTATTTTTTACCACGTTTAATCGGCATGAAAAAAGCGACTGAGCTGATTATGCTATCCGAGGCCATCGCCGCAGAACAAGCACTGGCGCTGGGTTTGATCAATCGCGTGGTGGCGGTCGATATGGAAGCAAATGCACTCGATACTGAAACCATGCAGCTTGCGACCCGGCTCAGCCACGGTGCAACTCAAGCCTATGCACGCGCCAAGCTGCTCATCAACCAATCATGGAACACCCCGATTAAACAGCATCTTGATGATGAGATTGCTTACTTTGCAGATTGCGCGAAAACCGCCGATTTCAAAGAAGGCGTAACCGCCTTCATGGAGAAAAGAAAGCCTGTTTTTAAGGGCAAATAAAAATGCAGGAAAATAGTAACCAACACTGATCGCCCGGCTATCGCTTCGCAATAACGAACGTAAAATCTTTAGCGGTTTCCTCTGATGACAGCAACGGATTTCCGGTCTGCTTGCAAAACGCGGCAAAGTCTTTAACCGAGCCTGGGTCAGTCGCCACGATCTTCAACGTCTGGCCCGATTCCATATCGGCCAATGCTTTTTTTGCTCGCAAAATAGGCAGCGGGCAGTTGAGGCCTTTAACGTCCAGCTCTTTATTGATAGTTAGGGTGTTCATATTGTTGCCTTCTGATTGTTGCCTTCTGATTGTTACCTGTTGATTGTTACCTGTTGATTATTGCCTGCTGATTGTGATCTGCTAATCCATATCGGTGATAATGAAGTTCGAGCGAGACTATACCAGACAGATGGGTTCCCGGAAATGCAATACAACCCCGCCTGTTGAATGCCATTTTTGCTGGCGATCACGCAAAC
This sequence comes from Burkholderiales bacterium, assembly GCA_043780475.1. Classification (GTDB taxonomy): domain Bacteria; phylum Pseudomonadota; class Gammaproteobacteria; order Burkholderiales; family Usitatibacteraceae; genus UKL13-2. Next base: position 1,744 of record JAYWCO010000302.1, read on the forward strand.
CGCGTATCATAAGAGCTCGGGGTTACAGACCCCCGCACCGATATAAAAACGTCGGCAAGACGGTGTCCCGTCCAAGCGCTGTGAATTCCTCACTTCACTCAAGGATCATTATGGACACCGTTATTTCTTCAAGCACGATTGCTTCTTTAATCGCACTGCATGGCAGCGCCGCAGCACCTTTCATGATTGATGTGCGTCGCCAACCCGCGTTTGCCGCAGACACTCATTTCATCGCTGGCGCAACCTGGCGTGATCCGTTTACCGTCAATGATTGGGCGAAATTTTTACCACGGCATCGCGCCGTGCTGGTGTATTGCGTGCATGGCCATGAAATCAGCAAGAACACCGCAGCCGCATTATGCGTAGCCGGTATTCAGGCTCGTTATCTGGAAGGTGGCGTTGAAGCATGGCAAGCAGCAGGTGGTGCGATGGCAAAAAAATCAGCGCATATTGCCATTCCTTCATCTGCCAACATGCCCAGCGTTTGGGTGACGCGGGCACGCCCAAAAATTGATCGCATTGCCTGCCCGTGGCTGGTGCGCCGATTCATTGATCCGCTGGCGGAATTTGTATATGTGGGCGCCGATGAAGTACTTGATTACGCTCAAAAAAATAATGCGATTGCCTATGATGTACCGAATGTGCAATTCACCCATCGCGACGATTTATGCAGCTTTGATGCGCTGATGGCGGACTTTGAGTTTCATGACGCGGCGTTAGATAGTCTCGCTAAGATTGTGCGAGGTGCCGACACGGGCAAACCTGATTTGACACCGCAGTCTCATGGGCTACTGGCCGTATCGTTAGGGCTTTCAGGGCTTTATCAGGATGATCATGAAATGCTGCGGCACGGCATGGTGGTTTACGATGCGCTCTATGCATGGCTTAAAAACGCGCGTACGGAAATTCATAACGCCGATTTGTTCAAAAAAACCACGGTCACCGAATCATGATCACCCCCAGCAGAATTTCATTTGCCGAAGCGCTGCGCTTTTGGTTCAGGTTAGGCTTTGTCAGCTTCGGCGGCCCTGCGGGACAAATCGCGATCATGCATCGCGAGCTGGTTGAAACCCATCACTGGATTTCGGAAAAACGTTTTCTGCACGCGCTAAATTACTGCATGGTGCTGCCGGGCCCTGAGGCACAGCAACTTGCTACCTATATCGGCTGGCTGATGCACGGCACCAAAGGCGGCATCGCGGCGGGGGCATTGTTTGTGCTGCCCTCACTGTTTATTTTGATCGCGTTGTCGTGGATTTATTTGGCCTTCGGCAATATGTCCATGGTGGCGGGGTTGTTGTACGGCATCAAGCCCGCCGTCACCGCGATCGTGCTGCATGCGGCGTGGCGAATTGGTGGGCGCACCTTAAAAAACGGCTGGCTGATGGCGATATCAGTCGCAGCATTTATCGCCATTTTTGCGTTCAATGTTTACTTCCCCATCATCATTTTTATCGCCGCTTTGTTGGGCGCAATCGGTGGCAAATTCGCACCGGAAAAATTTTCAATCGGCGGCGCTCACTCCGCTGCCGATAACCTCAGCAGTGTTGATACCATCATCGGCGATGACACCCCGACGCCACCGCACGCGCTATTCCGTTGGTCGCGATTTTGGCTATATCTGGCCGTTGGCGCGGCGCTGTGGCTCATGGGTATGGCGCTGTTGATCGCGCACTCAGGATGGGATGGCACCCTAGCTCAAATGGGCTGGTTTTTTACCAAGGCCGCCATGCTGACTTTCGGTGGCGCGTACGCTGTACTGCCTTATGTTTACCAGGGTGCAGTAGAAAGCTATCAATGGCTCACACCGCAACAAATGATCGACGGCCTGGCACTCGGTGAAACCACGCCGGGCCCGCTGATTATGGTGGTCGCATTCGTCGGCTTTGTCGGCGGCTGGACTAAACAAATTCTGGGGGTGGATTATTTATTTCTGGCGGGCGCATTGGCGGCGAGCGTGGTCACATTTTTTACGTTCCTGCCCTCATTTCTATTTATTTTAATTGGCGGCCCGTTGGTGGAAACCACTCACGGTCAACTAAAATTTACCGCGCCCTTAACCGCTATTACCGCCGCCGTGGTCGGCGTGATTGTTAATTTAGCGGTGTTTTTTGCATGGCATGTATGGTGGCCGCAAGGCACCAGCCTCACACCGTTCAGCGGTGGTTTTGAATGGTTTGCCGCTGTGCTGACGCTAGCGGCAGCCATCGCACTATTCCGCTTCAAGGTCGGCGTCATTAGTGTGATTGCGGCCTGCGGCATCGCTGGCATAGTGAAAACTTTTGTGGGTTTTTAATGGCGATTAAACGGCCTGGTGCGTTATTTCGTGGGCAGCATCGTGGCTAGCTTTATAGTCACCCGATTTGCCACCTGATTTTTCAAGCAAACGAATCACCGACAGAGTCATGCCGCGATCCAGCGCTTTTACCATATCGTAAATCGTTAACAGCCCTGCACTCACGGCCGTTAGCGCCTCCATCTCAACCCCGGTGCGCCCGATGGTTTCAACGGTGGCGCGGCATTCAATTTCGCTGGCAGCTTCATGTAAAACAAACTCTACCGCCACCTTATGGATGATGAGAGGATGCGCCAGCGGGATGAGGTCAGGAGTGCGTTTTGCGCCTTGAATCGCGGCAATGCGCGCAATCCCCAGCACATCACCTTTTTTGGCGCCACCGCTTTTAATAAGCTCAAAGGTGGCGCGCTGCATGGTGATGAGGCCGGCGGCAGTTGCCACCCGGTGGGTCTCAGCTTTGCTGCCCACATCAACCATATGGGCCTGGCCGCTTTCATCAAAATGATTCATTGTGGTGTTTCCCTTATTTTCCAGTATCGTGGCATAAGATTGTAGGCGGTTTGGGAGACTGTCTATGGGTACAATCCCATGTGCACCCGATCTTCGCCGGGAACTGATTGCACCTAATAATATCCAACTGGCTGGCATCCCACACAAATCCCATTACTAATTTTCTTCCGTATTCATCTTTATCATCTCAATGCCTATTTGTTTTCCTTACAATTTCTTTGCTCGCGCACATCGTGCATATCAGAGCAACGCCGTTAGCATCAATCATCTAGTGGCGCGGTTAGTGTTCGGCGTGGCGCTGACAACCTTCACGATGCACAGCGGGGCGGAAGGTTTACCCGAGCTGGGCGATTCATCGGATGCCGTCGTGACCGCGCCACAGGAACGCGCCATCGGCAAGCGCATTATGATCGAGATTCGCGGTGATAACGCCTTCGTTGATGATCCTGAATTGGTGGATTATATTAATTCGCTGGGTAATAAATTAGTCGCCGCGAGTCCCGGTGCGACCAATGATAACCGTCGCGATTTCGAGTTTTTTATACTCAACGATGATTCCATTAACGCCTTTGCGCTACTCGGCGGGTTTGTTGGCGTACATTCCGGGCTAATTTTAACGACCACCAATGAATCAGAATTGACGAGCGTTATAGGTCACGAGATTGCACATGTATTGCAACGTCATCAATCACGCGGCGCAGATGAACAGCGCAAAAACGCACCGATGTCACTGCTGGGGTTAGCGGCGGCCGTATTGGCGGCACGCTCCAATAGCCCTTCTTCCGGCCAAGCCGTTGAGGCAGCGCTGATAACTTCGCAAGCGCTGGCTTATCAAAATCAGCTAAATTACACCCGCGATTTTGAACGTGAAGCTGATCGTCTTGGCTTGCAAGTGATGCAGCGCGCGGGCTTTGATCCCAGCGGCATGCCCAGTTTTTTTGAGCGCATGCTGCGTGCCAATCGACATAACGATGGCAAAGCGCCCGGCTATTTGCGTACCCATCCACTGACGACTGAACGCATCGCCGATATGCAGGATCGCGTGCAGCAAATGGGCGCGGATGGCAAACGCTCGGTACCTGATTCGATCGAATATCGATTGGCTGTCGCCAAGCTGCGGGTGATGAGTTTAGGCAGCGCTGAGGCGGTGAGTTTTTTTCGCAACGCGATTGCCGAGCGAACTATTTTACGTAACCGTGCTGATGTCTACGGGTTGGCGCTGGCGCTGTATCGAGCGCGCGATTTTGCGGCGGCAGAACGGCAGTTGGCGATCCTGCGTGATGTTGGTGCTAGCCCTGATACCAACTCCGGCCTGAAGCATGCGTGGGTCGAAAACCTGGCCGCACAAATCCAAATCGGGCAGCGCAAATGGGATAACGCATTGGCTATTTATAAAACCGCGATGCGGACATTTCCTTCGCAGCGCGCCTTGATTCATGGCTATATCGACACACTGTATGAATCCGGCAAAATCGATGCTGCGCTGGAAGCGGCGAATGAAGAGCTGAAAACCACTCAGGATGACCCCACGCTGTATGAGCTCACTGCAAAAATCTATGAACGTAAAGGCAAGAAACTGGCACAGCACCGCGCGATTGGCGAGGCGTATTTCCGGCGTGATAATTTGCCGGGTGCGATTGCGCAATACACCATGGCGGTGAAAGCGCGTGACGGTGATTTTTATGATTCATCGAGCGCCGAATCACGCTTACGTGAATTGAAATCGCTTTATAAAAATCGTCCGCTGCTGCCAGGCGAAAAACGCGATAAAAACGACAAGGATGACCGCGATGAAAAGCCTGGCCTGCGCCTCTCGGCAGCAAAATCATAATGGGTTGCCGATGGCCTGGTTGAGAGCTATTCAGGGTCACGCATTTGCCGTCTGCAAAATTACCAGCACAGTATTCGTCGGCGCGGCGCTCGTCAGTGCAGCGCTTAGCCTAACCGTTGCGGCCCAGCCAGCCTCTCCTTCCAAACTCACCTCAACACCTGAGCAGGAGCGGCTGCATTTAATTCAGGTGTTGCAAAAACGTTTGCCCGGCACCAACCCGGCGGATTGGGTGGTTGGCGGTGCGGCCTACGAGCCCGGGGTGCAAGCTATTCCGCTATCGGCCGAGAACGCTACCAACTCGGCCGATATTCTGGCCATTGGTAAAAAATTGTGGGATCGGAAATTTTCCGACGGGAAATCTTTGGCGAATTGTTTTCCCAATGGCGGCAAGCGCGTCGCCGCTGCATATCCGCAATTTGATGTAGCAACAAAGCAAGTGGTGACGTTCGAGTCGGCGATCAATCGCTGCCTGCAATTGCACGGGGAAGCGGCCATTGATTATGCCAATGCAGCCGTGATCGGACCACTGGCTGCCTATGGCAAAAGCCTGGCCGCTGACCAGCGGCTGACGGTACGCGTTGCTGGTCATCTTGCGCGTGATCGCTATGAGGCCGGTCGATACTGGTTTCAGCAGCGCATTGGGCAACAAAATTTTGCGTGCGCATCCTGCCATGTACTTAAGGCCGGAGAACAATATGCCAACGCTGGACTGGCGCCCGCCGTGGGCCAGGCCGTGACGTGGCCACGCATTCAGCCAGGCGGCAGTATTCGTACACTGCAGGCACAGTTTCAACGCTGCATGCAGCGCAGTGGCGCGGAGCCGTTTGCGGTCGGCTCTGATGAGTTCAATAACCTGGAATATTATTTGGCTTATATGTCAAATGGTTTACCATTGCGCCCATTGGCGACAGCGCGGTAGCGCTCTGTTAGCGAGGATTTTTTAACATCCTGCGCAACCGTATTTACCGATTATCTATCGCCACCATAATGAGCGCTGTACTAATCAGTGTATTAACCACTACAACTACTCATAAATTATAAAAATGACTTCGCCCACCGTACTGTTTCGACCAATTTTTCGTTTTGTGTTCCGCGCTAAAATTCTCATCCCGCTGATCTTGCTGGCCATCATCGTCAGCGCCGTCATGTTTTTTCAGAAAAAATCTGCGGAAACCAACGCGGATCGCTACCGCACCGTGAGCGTGGATAAAGGCGCCATTGTTCAGCGCATCACGGCCAACGGCACCTTGAATCCAGTGACCGTGGTCAATGTCGGCACGCAGGTCTCGGCCACCGTAACCAAAATTTATACCGATTTCAATCAACCAGTGAAAGCCGGACAAGTCCTGCTGGAGCTGGATCCCGCGCTGATCAAAGCTTCCGTCGCACAAATCGAGGCCACCATGCGCTCCGCTGAGGCCACCATGCGCCTGGCAGAATCGACTTTGAAGCGCAATCAGGAACTAGTGGCAAAGGGCTTTATCACTTCGGCCACGCTGGATCAAAACGTAAAAGAGCTGGATGTCGCTAAAGCGCAGGTTGCGCAAGCAAAATCACAGCTGGATCGCGAAAAAATCAACCTGGATTACACCATCATCCGCTCGCCGATCAATGGCATCGTGATAGATCGTAAAGTCGATGTAGGCCAAACCGTTGCTGCCAGCTTTAATACCCCGACGCTGTTTCAGATTGCACAAAGTCTGGAGGCCATGCAGATTGACACCTCGGTAGCGGAAGCCGATGTGGGCAGTGTTAAACAAGGCATGCCGGTTAAATTCACGGTGGATGCCTACCCCGAGCGTGATTTCAAAGGCTCGATTCGGCTGGTACGTCTCAATCCGTCGATCAGCCAAAACGTGGTGACTTACAACGTGGTGGTGGATGTGACCAATGAAAACTCGGAGCTAAAGCCCGGCATGACCGCGCAGGTGAGCTTTGTGGCGGCACAGCGCGATGAGGTGATTCGCATTCCGAATTCAGCGCTCCGCTTCAAGCCCGTCAAAGATGATAAAGAAGACAAGAAAAAAGATGAAAAGAAAAGGCCGGCCGGCATCGACGCCAACAACAACAAAGGCAGCGTGAAAACAGCTGAACCCAACGCAAAACTTCCCGCCGATACAGCCAAGACCAATGCCGAAAAATCCGACACCGCCAAAATCGAAGCTGGCGTGGGTGGGCGTCGCAGTGTCGGCACCGTTTATAAAGTGAACGAGAAAAATGAACTCGTGCCGGTGCAGGTTCGTACTGGCGTTGCCAGCAATCAGCACACCGAGCTGATTGCTGGCGAGGTCAAGCCGGGCGATGAGCTGGTGATCCGCGATCTGCTCGACAAGAACGCCAAGAAATAAGCGCGCCACCTGAGCATGAATACCGTTAATTTATCTCATCCTGATGTGCCGGCAAACACACCATCGACCACGCCATCGAGCTCGCCGTCACGATCAAAATCGATGGCGGGCAAAACCTTGATGACGCTAACCGATATTAAAAAAAGTTATTTTAATGCCGAGATTGAAACCCCGGTTTTGCACGGTATAAACGTCAGCATCAATCGCGGCGAATTCGTTGCCATCATGGGGCAATCAGGCTCGGGCAAATCGACCCTGATGAATATTTTGGGATGTCTCGACACGCCCACCTCAGGTAGTTTTATATTGAACGGCAAAGAAGTCGGCACGCTTAGCGATAACGAGCTCGCGCAAATTCGCAATGAGACGATCGGCTTTGTGTTCCAGGGGTTTAATCTGCTTAAGCGTATGCCGCTGGTGGATAACGTCGCCCTGCCCCTGCTCTATGCCGGTGTATCCATGGCTGAGGCCCGCAAACGCGCTACCGAGAAACTCACTCAGACCGGTTTGGGCGCCTTTGCCAAACGCTTGCCCAATCAGATTTCTGGCGGGCAACAGCAACGGGTCGCGATCTCACGTGCGCTGGTATGCGAACCGGCGCTGATTCTGGCGGATGAACCCACCGGCAACCTTGATACCACCACCAGCGTCGAAATCATGAACCTCTTTACACGCTTAAACGAAGAACAAGGCATGAGTATTTTGATCGTCACCCACGAACCCGATGTGGCCAAGTACGCGAAGCGTTTGGTGCGTTTGAAAGATGGTTACGTGACCTATGACGGGCCAGTAGCGGATGCGCATTTGTAAGCGATGTGGTTATACTGAAATTCAATCTCTAGCACTGGCGAGGCGGATGGAGCAAAAATGGCTGAAAACACCCGTCCCTATTGGTGTTACGCAGCGATAAATTCTATTAATCCAGCGATTAAGTAGAGTAAGTATTGGGCGAACACGCTCTTTCCAACCCCTCTCCAACCTTTCTCCCGTCAGGGGAGAGGGGTTAAACCACTAACCCACCCGAGAAATCCGCATGAATATCTTCCAAGTTTTTCTTGAAGCCTTCCGTGCCATGAGCATGAACCGTCTGCGGGCGGGGCTTACGATGTTAGGTATTATTATCGGTGTGGGCGCGGTGGTATTGATGCTCGCGATTGGCGAATCGGTACGCGAAGATATTAATCGTCGCATCTCGGCGATGGGCTCCAATGTCATGGTTATTTTCCCTGGCTCATCCACTTCCAATGGCGTGCGGGCGGGCCGCGGCGTGGTGCAAACCCTGACCCTGCAAGATGCGCAAGCGATTGGCCAATTACCCAGCTTCAGCGGCGTAGCGGCGATTGTGCAGCAACCTTTTCAGGTCGCCAGCGGCACCACCAACTGGAACGCCAATGTATCCGGCGTCACGCCCGAGTATTTCGTAATCAAAGACTGGAATGCCGAGCTCGGCTCACTGTTTGGCGAGGTTGAAATCCGCTCCGCATCGCGCGTCGCCGTGATCGGCCGAACCGTGGCCAGCAACCTCTATGGCGAGGCCGATCCGATAGGCCAGACTATCCGCATTCGTAACCGCCCGTTTGAAGTGATTGGCGTATTGGAAAACAAAGGCAGCGACCTGGGCGGTGGCGATCAGGATGACGCGGTTTTTGTGCCGCTAACAACCGCTCGCCAGCAGCTCATCCGCTGGGGCCAGCCCGGCAGCATTCACTATGCGCTGGCCCAGGCGGCGAGTGCTGCCCAAGTACAGGATGCGATCTACGACGCATCGCAACTCCTGCGCACCCGACATCGTGTACGCGAAGACCAGGAAGATGATTTCACCATCCGTGATCTGGCATCCATTGCTGAAGCCGCCCAAGGCATCGCCACGGCGCTTACGCTACTGCTGGGGGCCATTGGGTCTATCTCATTATTGGTCGGCGGCATTGGCATCATGAATATCATGCTGGTGTCCGTCACCGAACGTACTCGTGAAATCGGCATCCGCATGGCATTGGGTGCCAAGCGGCGCGATGTGCTGCTGCAATTTTTAACCGAAGCCGTCGTGATCTGTGTTTGCGGCGGCGCCCTCGGCGTGCTGTTCGCCTATCTGGGCAGCGTAGCCATCACCAAACTTTCACCGATGGAAGTGGGCATTTCCATGACCGGTATCGTCATCGCCTTCAGTTTCTCAGCCTTGATTGGCATCTTCTTCGGCCTCTATCCCGCCAAGCGTGCCGCAGCGTTAAAGCCGGTTGAAGCACTGCGGTACGAATGAGTAGAATCCATGTCTTGGACAGGCGCGAAGCAATGCGACTCCTCCCTTTTTAAAAAGGAGACCAGGAGGGATTTTCGGTGCTCATACAAAGGCATGTTTGCATACACCGCTAGAAATAAAAACCCTGTTGCAACATCAAACTAGCCCTACACCACGGTCCTGAAATAAGCAATCGTCTCTTTCAAACCATCCGCCAGCGATACCTTTGGCTCCCAGCCCAGCTCTTTTTTTGCCAGAGAAATATCCGGCTGACGTTGTTTAGGATCATCCTGCGGGAGTGGTTTAAATATCAACTTCGCACTTGAGCCAGTCAATCGCAACACATTTTCAGCCAGTTCCATCATCGTCATCTCAACCGGATTACCAATATTGACCGGCCCGGTAAAGCCATCGCGCGACGCCATCATGCGCATCATCGCTTCCACCAAATCATCGACATAACAAAAGCTGCGAGTCTGCTGCCCATCACCGTAAATCGTGATGTCCTGGCCTTGCAGCGCCTGCACGATAAAATTACTCACCACGCGACCATCGTTGGGGTGCATACGCGGGCCGTAAGTATTAAAAATCCGCACGACTTTAATGTCCACCTGATGTTGCCGGTGGTAATCAAAAAAAAGCGTCTCCGCGCAACGCTTGCCTTCGTCGTAACAGCTACGGATGCCGATCGGATTGACCTTCCCCCAGTAGGTCTCCGTCTGGGGATGCATCTCAGGATCACCGTAAACCTCAGAGGTTGAGGACTGCAAAATCCGTGCTTTAACCCGTTTCGCTAGGCCCAGCATATTGATCGCGCCATGCACGCTCGTTTTGGTCGTCTGCACCGGATCAAATTGGTAATGCACCGGACTCGCCGGGCACG
>JAYWCO010000303.1:0-4935 GCA_043780475.1 Burkholderiales bacterium
TGCTTGGGATGGGATTCTCCGAATGAGGCTTGGGATAAGTTGCTAAAATCAGACGTTGCACTTAATTCCTGAAGCCGTCAAACCGAAAGCGGAACCCCAATAATAAAGCGCACTCCCAGCCCTTTTTGCCTGAAGATGCCCGCTAGTCGGCGAGTTTGGTATTTTTACGGCGGCAAGACATTATTGCTATTGTTCACTACGGCTTTAAATATCGCTCATCTCCGGCGCTAATTGTGCGGCCAGTTGGGTTTGCAGTTTGCGGCTAAATTCGGCATTTGCGAGCTGCGAATTTTCGATCACGAAGGTATCTTCTGCTCGCTGCCCCAGCGTGCTCACGCGTGCGTCGTGCAAATTGATATCAAACTTCAGTAGCAGGCGGGCGATGGTGGATAGCAAGCCTGGACGGTCTGCACAACTTACCGAAAGCTCATAGTAGGGCGGATGCCTTGAGGGGACTAATGTGATGGTGGGTTTGATTGGAAAATGCTTAACCTGACGCGATAATCGACCGGGCATCGCGTCCGCAATCGGGGTTTGCTTATCGATTGCTTTGGCCAGTTCGGCTTCAATGGTTTGAGCCAGATTTCGATAGTCAGTGGCCTTGCCGCGCTTGGGCAAAACCTGAAAAGTATCGAAGGCAACACCGTCCGGTGTGGTAAAAATTTTAGCGGCGGCAATATCAAATACCAGCCGCTCGAAACACCCCGTGATGCGCGCAAACAAGCCGGGCTGGTCTTGGGTGATCACCATCACCGTAAAGCCGTCTTCCATAACATTACTGATGGTGCTGTGCGCGCTGTTGCTGCCGTTTGTGCCGGTTGTGCTATTTGTGCTTTCGGCGCTAGCTGTTAAGTCGGGTATCTTTACCTTCACCAACGCATGCGAAATAGCCTCAAGTCGGGGGATGGGCAGCTGCGCCAGCATCAATGCGTGCTGGGCCATTTCGCATGGTTCAAAACGCTGGAAATAATTCGTACCCATTTGCGGCCAGATGGCGGGGGAGACGTCGGCAAGCTTGGTGGTTTCCTGAAACAGGGCGAGGGCTTCGGCTTTTTTATTTTCAATCCAGCGCTCATTCGGCACGGCTTCACCGCGCAGCAGTTTCAGGGTGGCACGGAATAGCTGCTCCAGCAGCTTCGCTTTCCAGCTATTCCACACATGCGGGCTGGTGCCGCGAATATCGGCAACGGTAAAAAGATAAAGTGCGACCAGTCGGCGCTCGGTGCGAACCAGTGTCGCAAATTGTGCGATCACATCAATATCGGCGAGGTCCTGCTTTTGCGCAACCGCAGACATTTGTAAATGCATCTCGACCAGCCATGCGACTAAATCGGCGTCTGCGTTACTGAGACTGTTCAGGCTGGCCGCGCTCAATTTTTTGCAAAACAGGCGTGCGTCCTTTTTGCCTAACGTGGAATGATCGCCGCCCCGGCCTTTGGCAATATCGTGAAACAGCGCGGCAAGATATAAAATTTCAGGCCGCTCAAAATCGCGTGCCAGCTCATGACAGAACGGAAACTCATGCGCAAAACGTGGCAGTACCAGACGCCGCAAATTGCGGATCACCATGAGGATATGTTCATCGACCGAGTACACATGAAAAAGATCGTGCTGCATTTGTCCCAAAATGCGGCCAAACGCCGGAATATAGCGGCCCAGGATTCCGTAGCGGCTCATGCGGCGTAAGGTAAACGTCACTTTTTCGCTTTTTAAAATATCCATAAAAAGCTGATTGACCGCCGGGTCTTCACGAAAAGCGCGGTCAATTAACGGCACTGCACGCCATAGCGCACGCAGTGTTTCAGGCGCAAAAAATTCGGCCTCGTAGACCTGCTGTAGCGCTAGAAATGCTCTGAAAATAGCGTGTGGATGACGCTGGAAAATGGTGTTGTCTCGCGCGGCAATATTGCCATTGACCAGATCAAACTCATCATCAATTTTTCGTACGGTAGCTTTTTTTCGATGGGCTATGCGCTCCATTAAATTGGTTTGCAAAATCGAATTCATTTGCCAGATAACTTTGGCCGTCAGATAGTAGCGGCGCATCAATGCTTCGGAGGCGAGACGATGCTTGCCCGCGATAATGTTCAGCTCTGCCGCCAGCGCCGTCTGGTAATCAAACACCAGCCGGTCTTCACGGCGGCCGGACAAATAGTGGAGCCGTATGCGCAAATTCATCAGCACTCGCTCATGGTGCGCAATCTGTCTGGCTTCGTCGGGGGTGATGATATGTTGTGCGGCGAGCGCTTGCCAATCATCACCCAGTTGTGCAGCCTTCGATAGCCACAGCACCATTTGTAAGTCGCGCAAACCGCCGGGACTTTCCTTGATATTGGGTTCAAGATTAAGCGCGACGTCATGATGCCGCGCATGCCGTTTGCGCTGTTCCGCAATCTTGGCGTCGAAGAATTGCTGCAAATGGCGTGCCTGATGCAGCTTGAGTGATAGCGTCTTGACCAAATCCTGATCTCCCCAGATCGGGCGTGCTTCCAGCAGGCTGGTGTCAATGGTCACATCTTTAGCCGCCTCATCAACACACTCCTTGACGGTTCGTACAGCGATGCCGGGTTCGAGCCCGACATCCCACAGCAGGGTGACAAAGCGTTCGACGATCTGCCCGGCTTCAGCGCCCGTCATGGCGCTATCGGGCAGCAGGATGAGGATGTCCACATCGGAGGAGGGGTATAAGTAGCCGCGCCCGTAGCCGCCAACGGCAGCCAGCGCATAGTTCGCGGGCAGCGACAGATCGGTCGCCAGGCGCTGCAATAAATTATCGGTTAACGCGGCTAGTGCGCGTAAATGGCTAACCGGATTGGGACGCTCAAAGTAGCGCCGCTTAAGCTCAGCTTTGGCATCCACCATGCAAAGCCGCCATGCGCCTACGTAAGTAGCAATTTCTGCATTGCCGTTGGGGGCTGCGCTCAGGGATACAAATGCGGGCACAGATGCGGACGCAGATGCAGACAAAGATGCAGATGAAGATGCAGATGAAGCGGCAGGGGCAATGATGCGGGCCATCAACGGCTGACTGATGCCGCCGCCATCAACTACGCGGTAGCCGTATTTAAGGCAGGCCGCGCCGGTGAGCCTGCCGAAACCGTGAGTACTTCAAAGCCGTCTTCAGTGACGAGTACGGTGTGTTCCCACTGTGCGCTCAAGCTGTGATCGGCGGTCACCACGCCCCAGCCATCGCCCAGCATGCGGATATCACGGCGGCCGGCGTTGATCATTGGCTCAACCGTGAAAATCATGCCGGGCTTCATGGTCATGCCGGTGCCGCGTTTGCCGTAATGCAAGATCTGCGGCTCCTCATGGAATTTTTTACCAATACCGTGGCCGCAAAATTCGCGCACCACGCTGTAGCCGTTTTTTTCGGCGAATGATTGAATCGCGTGGCCGACGTCCCCCAGCGTACCGCCGGGCTTGACCTGATCGATGCCTAGCCACATCGCCTGATAAGTTATTTCACATAAACGCCGGGCCTGGATCGAAGGCTCACCGATATAAAACATGCGGCTATTGTCGCCGTGATAGCCATCCTTGATGACCGTGATATCGATATTCAGAATGTCGCCGTTTTTTAATATTTTTTCGCCGGGGATGCCATGACAAACCTGATGGTTCACCGACGTGCAGCTTGAAGCCGGATAAGGTTTATGGCCGGGCGGCGCATAATTTAAAGTCGCTGGAATCGTGCCTTGAACATTCACCATAAAGTCATGACAAAGCTGATCGAGTTTGACCGTCGTCACGCCCGGCTTCACAAAAGCCGTGATGTAATCCAGTACCTCGGAGCCCAGCCGCCCCGCAATGCGCATGCCAGCAATATCATCACTGTCTTTTAATGCTAATGACACAGGTGTTACCTCGAAAAAAATTGGAGAAATCAAAAAACAATTATAGCAAGAGCCTCTGAAGCGGGATAGTACGAAAGTACGGTACGGAAGGGCAAAATGGAAGTGCAGATCAAATACGCACCACGCTGGATCGGATGATTTTTAAGTCGCGCTGATGACGCGTAAAGCTCGGTTAGAATTATAAGGGAAGGTTGAATAGCGATTGATTATTAACGGGTTTTACGGTTATAATCGCCCGCTGACCTGGTTCAGTTCAAGTGAGTAGGGCTTATTTTACGGTCACTGTAATCCTTTTAAAGCAACACCAATACGCACACTCGCTACACGTTAAGGTCTTGATTCTGGGCAGCATTTTTGAATTGAGCTTACAGCGAGTGGAGGCTAACCTTAACTCTGGAGTATTTCAAATGTCAGTAACTATGCGTCAAATGCTGGAAGCCGGTGTCCACTTCGGCCATCAAACCCGCTTCTGGAACCCAAAAATGGCACCGTATATCTTCGGTGCGCGTAACAAAATCCATATTATCAATCTTGAGAAATCGCTTCCGATGTACCAGGATGCGCTCAAGTTCGTGCGCCAGTTAGCCTCAAACAAAGGCACTATTTTGTTTGTTGGCACCAAACGTCAAGCCCGTGAAATCGTGATGGAAGAAGCGCAGCGCGCCGGCATGCCGTATGTTGATTTCCGTTGGCTCGGCGGCATGATGACCAACTACAAAACTGTCAAAGGCTCGATCAAGCGTTTGAAAGATCTTGAGCAGATGGTGGAAGACGGCTCAATCGAAAAATTGAGCAAAAAAGAAGGCCTGATGGTTTCCCGTGAACTGGAAAAACTCAAGCGCTCAATGGGCGGTATTAAAGACATGGGCGGCGTGCCGGATGCAATTTTTGTGATTGATGTGGGTTATCACAAAATCGCGGTGACCGAAGCCAGGAAACTCGGCGTGCCGATCATCGGTATCGTTGATACCAATAACTCGATGGATGGTGTGGATTACATCATCCCCGGTAATGACGATTCAACCCGCGCGATTCGTTTATATGCTCGCGGCGTGGCTGACGCGATTCTCGAAGGCAA
>JAYWCO010000304.1:0-4348 GCA_043780475.1 Burkholderiales bacterium
GGAACTATAACGGCTGGCACGCATTTTATGAAAGCGGGAAGCCGCGCCGCGATTAATACTTCTCCGGAGCCCATCAGTAATTGGATTACTTCAATAACAGAGGATGCTGCTGTTTTGGGCGGCTTATGGCTTGCATTTACGCACCCAGCTGCGTTTTTATTGATACTAATTTTGTTCGTGTTGCTGACCATATGGCTGCTGCCGAAGCCCTGGCGATTTATGAAATGGTTTGCACAGCATGCGGTGAATGTGATTTCAAGCGCATTGAACGCAAAGTCAGCACCATAGCGCGCTGCTCTGCGCACTAGACGGCGCGGCGCTCGATTAAAGCTTGCGCCAGTGTACCGCTATCAACATATTCAAGCTCACCGCCGACGGGTAAGCCGCGCGCAATGCGCGATACTTTAACCCCCTGCTCACCCAGCATTTCGCTCACATAATGCGCAGTGGCTTCGCCCTCAACCGTAAAGTTGGTCGCCAGAATCACTTCTTTTATGAAGCCATCGGCCGCACGTTTGAACAATCGTTCAAGGTTAATTTCTTTCGGTCCAATACCATCAAGCGGCGAAAGGCGCCCCATCAATACAAAGTAAAGCCCGCGATAGGTTTGGGTTTGCTCCATCATCAATAAATCGCCCGGCATTTCCACCACACACAACAGCGATTTATCACGTTTGATCGATTCGCATATTTCACAAATTTCGCGCTCGGTAAAGGTGTTGCACATACTGCAATGTCGCACGCGTTCAACTGCGCTGTGCATTGCGTCCGCGAGGTTTAAAGCGCCAGCCTGATCACGTTGCAACAGATGATATGCCATGCGCTGCGCTGATTTTGGGCCTACGCCGGGCAGGCAGCGAAGGGCCTGAATCAGCGCTTCTAAACTAGAGAGTGGACGCATTCGTAATGCCTAAAATAGGGTCAAGTGCTGTTATTGGTTAAACTGGCAACCACGCAGATACGCACTGATTTGAACCATCGTGCCCGACGAGCGTTACAACGTTTTGTGCGAGTAACAACGCCGCTAATTTAAAACGGCATCTTGAAACCCGGTGGTAACTGCATCCCCGCAGCGAATCCGGACATTTTTTCGCTTGATGTGGCTTCGGCTTTGCGCACCGCGTCGTTCATGGCGGCCACAATCAAATCTTCAAGCATTTCTTTATCATCCATCACGCTCGCATCAATAAATACGCGCTTCACATCGTTGCGACAATTCATCATGACTTTGACCATGCCACCGCCCGATTGACCTTCTACTTCGACTAGCGCCAACTGCTCCTGCGCCTTTTTCATGTTTTCCTGCATTTGCTGAGCTTGCTTCATGAGCCCGCCTAAGCCGCCTTTGGGAATCATCTTGCCTCCAAATAAAAAATATTAAGTAAGTTGTCAGTTGCCCGGACCATGAATCAGTGGACGAATCGATGCGCGATTAATATCAGCACCAAAGTCCTGTTTCAGATTTTTAATAAAAGGGTCTTGCTCAATGGCGTTTTCAGCTGCCGTTTGTTCGAGGCTGCGGGCGCGATCCTGCTGTGAGGCAACACTGTTGCTGGCCCCCTCGCCGATGGAAATACCTGCCGCCACTCCAATTTTAATCACCAAACGCAGGCTATCGCCCCATTGCGGAATCAACGCTGCTTTAAGTTTTTCCTGATAAGCCTTATCACCCAAATGCTTATGCACATCGGCTAAACCCAGCTCCAACACGCCACCGACAAACGAACGAAATTCGACGTGTTTGGCTAGCATACTTGCCATGCCCGTAAAGTTTTGATGCCGCACAAGAGCAGGCCAATCGCCATCAAACGCTGTCAGGCCAATGGCTGAAACACCAGCATCGGCGGGCATCTCCAAGGAGGATGGCGGTAGCGGCCTATCTGAATTATTTGGCAGCGCTTTCGGCGGTATCGGCTCTGAAGCCATGGCTGGCGCTGCATTAGGAGACAATGTTTTGGAAGAATCCATAGCAGGTTGGTCACCACCACCCGCGTGATTTACCTTGCCCGCTTCGCTGCGCTTGAATGCCAGCATGCGCAGCAGGGTCATCGTAAAACCAGACTGCTCGTCTGGTGCCAGCGCTAAATCGCGGCGGCCCAATAACGCAATTTGATAAAAAAGTTGCACATCATCGGATGAAAGTTGAGCAGCTACACTAGCAATCTTGGCGGCATCGGGACCCTCAACCGCATCGGCGCCCGCGCTCTGTACGAGCGCTACGCGCGCGAGCACGCTGGCTAAATCTTTTAGGGTTAATTCAAACGACACATTACGCTCGCCTAAACTGCCAATTTCAGCCAGCAATGCCTTGGCGTCCGCGCTCGCCAAACAACTCAATATTGAAAATAAATAGGTTTGATCCAGCACGCCCAGCATGGTGGCGACCTGATCGGTTTTCACCTCACCTGCACCGTAAGCAATAGCCTGATCCAGCAGCGATAGCGCATCCCGCGCGCTGCCCTCACCAGCACGGCCAATCAGCTCCAGCGCGGGTTGCTCAAACGGAATTTTTTCAGTTTGCAAAATATGCGCGAGATGACTGGCCAGGAGCGTTGGCGATAAATTCTTCAGATTAAATTGCAGGCAACGCGATAGCACCGTGATCGGTAATTTTTGCGGGTCAGTCGTCGCCAAAATAAATTCCACATGCGCAGGCGGCTCTTCCAGGGTTTTCAACATCGCGTTGAACGCTGATTTCGACAGCATGTGAACTTCATCGATGATGTAAACCTTATAGCGGCCGGAGACCGGCGCGTACTGCGCGGTTTCCAGCAACTCACGCATCTCATCAACTTTAGTATTGGTGGCCGCATCGACTTCGAGTAAATCTACAAAACGGCCCGCATCAATATCTTTGCACGATCGGCACACTCCACAAGGCGTCGAGGTCATACCGCCTTTGCCATCGGTGCCGAGGCAGTTCAACGCCTTCGCCAAAATACGCGCCAACGTCGTTTTGCCGACGCCGCGCGTGCCGGTAAACAAATACGCGTGATGGATACGACCGGTATCAAGCGCATTCGCCAACGCTCGCACCACGTGCTCTTGCCCAACCACATCAACAAAGTTGCGTGGCCGCCATTTACGCGCAAGGACTTGATGGCTCATCGGCAATAACTCATGGCACGGCGAAGGTACGCAGTGTACAAAAAAGAAAGAAGGTGGCGAGCCTGACCCTCGGCACTTCAACTACTTCGCTGTGGCTGCTTCGTTCCCGACCTGACCAGATTCACAAAGGCTGAATGCGAGGAGACCCGCCACTTGTGATTTTAACTTAGTTCGCGGCGTCTGGACGAATTCAGGCGAACTTAAGTGCGCTTCTGTGAGTTGGGGTAAATTTATAAAATAGCGCAGGTGCGGAATCCGCAAAACATGTCAGCCCGATCCGGTGTGAAGAAATTGCGATATTGAGGATATTTCATTCGCGGATGGGTCGCGAACGAAGCACCTTTGAGCACCTGATGGGTATGAAACCATGGCTCAGAATATTCTGCATAGACACCCGATTTAAATCCAGGATAAGGCGTAAACGGTGAAGCCGTCCATTCCCAAACATCGCCTACGCTGGACCAAAACTCTGGCGAATTCACTGCCGCGAATTCCCATTCAGCTTCCGTCGGCAGGCGGCGGCTAACCGCACGACAATAAGCCTCTGCTTCAAAAAAATTCATGTGCATAGCCACAGACTCGTGGCCCTGAGAATTCAATTTATGATTGATCGTTGGGATCGCTGGAATCATTAAAGCACGCCAAGCATTCCCCGCTCCAGACCAGCAGCGTTCATTTTGATAATCAGCGCTGGCACGAAAGTTCGAAAATTCTGTCGCCGTAACCGGTTGCGACGCAATGGAGAATGGCTTGATATTTACCAACATCGTCGGCAATTCATTATCAAAATGAAAGCCTCGCGCATCATGGTTTCCTCGCACCAGATCACCGCCTGCGAACCTAACATCATGAGCTGTCTCAAACTGCGCGATGGGTCGTGGCACTCGCGGCACAGTGGCGGGAATTGGCAAATTAAGTGCTGCAAGCGTCATCACCAGCGCTTCTTGATGCATATCCTCGTGAGCAAGCGCTAGTTGAAAATGATGTTTTTGCAACGATTCCACACTACTTTTGTCAATGACTTCGCTTATGCCATCAAGCACGATGCGCATGTAATCCAGAATGTGTTCACGTGGCGGATAGTCATTTGTCCAGCGATCACGATGCGCGACAGTGTTCGAATTTAACAACTGATCCGCGTAGGGACGGCATGAGGGTGACAACGGCTCAGCAGCTTTCACTGACGGCAGGCGTAGCGCAAAATATTCCTGGAACCAGGCAATATGCCCCAGCTCCCACA
>JAYWCO010000305.1:0-2175 GCA_043780475.1 Burkholderiales bacterium
TTTGTTGATTACGTTCATGAAGGATTGCGGCTTCGTCAGCGATATTGATGCTCACAGTTTTACTTTTTTCGGTAGCTGACTATTTTTTTTTAAAGCCTGCTCCACCGTCGGCATCACGTTCTGCAAAATACGCGGCTGGGCAATCGCGGCAGGATGCAGCCGATCCGCCTGAAATAGCTCCAGCTTGTCGGCAATCCCGTCGAGCAAAAAAGGCACCAGCAGCAGTTTATATTTTGTTGCCAGCGTTGAAAAAGTCGCGCTGAATTGCCGGGTGTATTCGATGCCGTAATTGGGCGGAATTTGAATGCCAATCATCACCACCCGCGCACCTGCTGCCAGACTGGCGATGGTAATGGCTTCAAGATTTTTTTGCATCGCCGCAACGGGCAAGCCGCGCAAACCATCATTTGCGCCTAGCGCCAACAACACAATAGTCGGTTTTTGCAGCGCCAAATCGGCCTTGATGCGCGCCGCACCGCCAATGGATGTTTCACCACTGATACTCGCGTTGATAACCTCTACGCCGCGAGGTTTTAATTGTGCCGCCATCAACGACACCCAGCCGTCCGCCGGATTAAGGCCATAGGCCGCCGACAAGCTATCGCCATAAACCAGAATCCGCTCATGATTGCGTTCGTGGCTTTGCTTAGTGGGTTGAGCGGGCTTGGTGTCGCGTGCGGCAGGGGTAATAATAGCGACAGTACCGGCCCATGCGGGGAACGTTAAGGTAAGCGTTGCAGTCAATATAGCCAACTGTGTCACCAAGCGCGCACTTATTAAATGCACTCCAGCTCTTGAAAAACAAAAAAATCGTGCAACCTCACCCATATATCCTCAAAATTAAAATTTATCGCGATTATTTACGCGCGGAATTCACTTATTCAATTCCCTTTAAATCCACCCTCAATCCGCCCTGGATTCACCTTATCATGCCAGATCATTGATGGTGTCTCGTTCTCGTTTCTTCGCCTTCTCGCGTATTTTCCTACCAACCCCAACACTTAACCGCCCACCATGCCTGATATCACCACGTCTTTTAAAGCAGATTCAATCCCGATCATTCGTGTCGAGCAGTTAAGCAAACGCGTGCCTACCGCGGATGGCGTGCTCACCATTGTCAACCATGCCCAATTTAGCGTGGGTGCGGGCGAGGCGGTCGCTGTAGTCGGTGCATCGGGTTCGGGCAAATCTACCTTGTTGGGGCTGATGGCAGGGTTGGACAATCCGACTGAGGGCAAGGTTTTCATCAATGGCGAAGATTTATTTGCGTTAAGTGAAGATGGTCGCGCCAAACTCCGAGGCAGATTAGTTGGGTTCGTGTTCCAGTCTTTTCAACTGCTGCCGTCATTAACCGCGCTAGAAAACATCATGTTGCCGCTGGAATTATCCGGTGTGGCGGATGCGGAAACGCGTGCCCGAAACATTTTGGGTCGGGTTGGCTTGGCGGCCCGTGCCACCCATTACCCCAAACAATTGTCGGGCGGTGAACAGCAGCGTGTGGCGATTGCGCGCGCATTTGTGACCGAGCCAAAACTGCTGTTTGCGGACGAGCCAACTGGCAATCTGGACGCCAAGACAGGCAGGGCGATGATCGATTTATTGTTTGAGTTAAATCGGGAACGTGGTACTACCCTGATCCTGGTCACGCATGATTTAAACCTTGCCGCACGTTGTGGTCGCAGGCTCACCATCGATGAAGGCATCGTCAGTACCGAAGACGAGCAAGCCGCGATGGCGATGTAGGCCCATGAAAAAACTTTTATTGGCGTTGTTGGCTCTTAAGCTGCTACGCCGTAACGCTAAATCAGGCGAAGCAAAAGTGTTGCTGGTCGCACTGTTTATCGCGGTCACCAGCGTCACCACGGTGTCATTTTTTGCTGATCGCGTTGAATCCGCACTCAATACGCAAGCTAATGAATTGATCGCTGCCGATGTCGTGGTGATCAGTGATATGCCGACGCCTGAGCGATTCCGCGAAGAAGCCATACGGCTGAAATTAACCAGCGCCGCATCGTCAACTTTTCCGAGTATGGTGGCGGGTGATGAGGCTAAAGGGCAGGGGGTTAATCTGGCTGAAATCAAGGCCATTACGGACGGTTTCCCATTGCGCGGTAAAATTCGCATCGCCGATGCATTCGGCGCGCCTGATCATGAAGCAGTGGGTATTCCAGCGGC
>JAYWCO010000306.1:0-6016 GCA_043780475.1 Burkholderiales bacterium
TGCCGTGGTCACAACAGCGTTGGGATTTTGTGCTGACGCGCATGAGCGCCATCACCGACGAGATTTTTATCGGTGATCTAAATCACCTGCTGCAAGCAAATCGCAATGTGCAACTACACGCAAGCGAGACCTATCATTTTGCTTACCGCGAGGCGCTGTCATCACCGCAGGTCACACTAACACCGGTGCGGCGCTTCACGAAAGACCCTGAAAAATTATGCTCATCCTTCTCCCGTTTTTGGGCTGCAATCGGGCGTGAGAAATTGCCAAAGAAGTGGCATAAGTAATTTGCGCTGGGATGATGAGGAGGGTTTTGGAGAGTGATCGCCAATATTAATGCACAAAATAACTGGAACGTAAATAGCGCAGGCCAAAATGGTGTATGGAAATAAAAATACATCGACTGACCCTTTCAGGGCCAAGTTCAAAGTAGTGAATGCATAACGAACTTAGACCCCGGACTGAATCCGGGGAAGGGTTAGGCTGCTAACTCGCATAACTTTGCCCAGCCACGATTTTCAATAAGGCAGCGTAGCGCCCGGTTTCACCTTCAGCAGTTCGCGGCGAAAATCTTCTTTGATGCGCGTAAGCCCGGCTTCGGTCTCGGCTTCAAAACGCAGCACAATCACGGGCGTGGTGTTGGATGCGCGCGCCAGGCCGAAGCCGTCCGGATATTCCACGCGTAGCCCGTCGATGGTGATGATTTCATCTGCGCCTTCAAATTTTGCGGTCTTCTCCATGTCGGCGATCAGGCGATGGGGCTCACCTTCCACCAATTGCCAATTGAGTTCAGGTGTCGAAACCGCGTTCGGCAGCGCCTTTAGCGGGGTATTGGCATCGGCAAATTTGCTGACGATTTCGAGCAGGCGTGCGCCGCAGTAAAGCGCATCATCAAAGCCATACCAGCGTTCTTTGAAAAAAATATGTCCGCTCATTTCACCGGCCAAAGGCGCACCGGTTTTTTTCATTTGCAGCTTGATCAGCGCATGGCCGGTTTTGTATAACGATGGTTTGCCACCATGATCGCGAATCCATTTGAATAAATTACGCGATGACTTAACATCAAAAATAATTTCACCGCCGGGCACGCGCGACAACACATCGGCGGCGAACAGCATGAGCTGGCGATCCGGATAAATAATTTCGCCGTCCTTGGTCACCACGCCGAGGCGATCGCCATCACCATCGAACGCAATGCCCAGCTCCGCATCGGTTTCTTTCAAGGCACGAATCACATCCTGCAAATTTTCTGGGCGGGACGGATCCGGGTGGTGATTGGGAAAATTACCATCTACTTCGCAATACAACTCAACTAATTCACAACCCAGCGCTTTGAATAGCGGTGCGGCGATAATGGCCGGTGAGCCGTTGCCGCAGTCCATGACGATTTTTATCGGGCGCGCCAATTTGACATCGCTCACAATGCGTTCAACATAGGCGGCTTTGATATCGCGTGTCTCATAGCTGCCGGGTGCTGTAGCAAGCGAAAAATCATCCGCCTCGATACGGCGCTTTAATACCTGAATCGCATCCAGTGCCAGGGTTTCGCCCTGTAATACCATTTTGATGCCGTTGTAATCCGGTGGGTTATGCGAGCCGGTGACCATGATGGCGGAGCCGACGTCGTAATGATGCGCCGCAAAATAAACCATCGGCGTGGCGGCTACACCAATATCGATCACATGAATACCGGTCGCCTGCAGGCCGCGGGCCAGCGCTTGTGAAAGACTGGGGCCAGAGAGCCGACCATCACGGCCAATGGCCACATGGGTGCCGCCGCGAAGTTTCATCTCGGTGCCGAGTGCCAGGCCGATCAGCTCAACACCTGCCGGCGTTAACGATTTTCCGACAATGCCGCGAATATCGTAGGCTTTGAAAATTTCATTGGCGATGGTGGTCATAAACTGTGTGCGCTTTCAGTGTTGATGATCGAAAAAATGAAAAACCCGTTGGGGCATCCACAAACTGTTGCCGGGGAAAGGGGACGAAAAAAATCCAACATGCCCGCCATCGCTGGGGAAATCGAGCGTGACCGCTGATGAAACCTCGGCTGCATCAGGCAATGCCCAGGCCGGTAAAAATGGATCGTTGCGGGCATTCAATACCAGCGCAGGCACGCGAATATTCGATAGGCCGGGTTTGGCGGAGGCGCGCAGCCAATAATCATCGGTATCGCGAAAGCCGTGCAAGGGCGCGGTGACTTCATTATCAAATTCACGCAGGGTGGCGGCGGCACGCACCACCTCGGCATTAAAAATACCCGGATGCCTGACCAATTTGGCGAGCGCATTTTTTTTCATGGTGTTGAGAAAATTTTTCGCATAAATTTTACTGAAGCCAACTCCAAGCGCATTGCCTGCTGCGGTTAAATCGAGCGGTGCAGAAATTGCCGCGACGGCGGCGACAATATTGGCAGCCTCGCTGCCTTGTTCGCCCAGCCATTTAAGCGTGGCGTTGCCACCCAAAGAAATGGCCGCAACATAGACCGGTGCATCAGGGGACTCTGATTTTGCGCGGCGTAAAATCCAGTCAATTTCGGCAGCATCACCGGAATGATAAGCACGCGGCAGACGATTCATCTCGCCACTGCAACCCCGAAAGTGCGGCACCATGCCGCGCCAGCCGCGCTGCTGCGCCAGGTACATCAGATTAAGCGCATAGATACTTTGCGAGTTGCCTTCGAGGCCGTGGAACACCACCAGCAGCGGCTTATCAGCGCGCCCGGCCAACCGGTCTACATCGACAAAGTCCCCGTCTGGTATGCCGTGCGGGGTGGAATCCCAGCGCTCGCGCTGATATTGAATCGTCGGGCGCTTCGCGAATAGCGGCGGATAGATGGTTTGTGCATGGGCATTGGGCAGCCACCACGGGGCTTTGTATTCAGATGCAACGTTACAGTCATCGACCGCAGGGATGTCTGCTGCTGGTGTCGCGGTGGCTTTTAAAACAGGTTGATCCATCGGCTCTGTCACTGTCTTTATCACTGTCTCCACCACTACCAAGGGGCGTTGTAATCAATTTGCAGGCGGCCATCGGCGGTGGGCCTGCCCACACTAAGTAGCGGTGCCAATAATAGGGCAGATTCTTGCGGCGCGCCGGCAAAGCCCCGGTATGCAAAGCTGCGATTAGCACCCCACGAGATCGCGCCACCGCCGTCGAATTTGAGCGGGCCGGTGGCATTGAGCAATAAATATTCTGCGGTGGTGTTGTTGAGCTTCACGGCGATTTCGTAAGTGCCGAGCGGGCGCGTTGAAAACATGCCCAGGGTGAGGCGATCAATTTTTGCTGCCAGCTTGCCTTCGGCGGTGCGCAGGCCATTGGTGGCCTGATAGGGCATGACGATATGATCGCCATCGTTTATGTTGAGATGCAGCGTGCCGCGCGAGCCAAACAATGAGAGCAGGGAATGGGCGCGGTTAATCAATGCGCTGTCGATGGTCAGGTCGGTATCGCGCAGCTCAACGGTTGATATACCCGCGCCGATACGGGTGATGCCGGCTAACGCGGCTGAATCGGCGCGCACATAAAACCCCAGGCGCAGGCGCAGTAATGCCAGTGGATCAAAGCGCCAGGTAATCGGCACCGACACCGCACGCGCCGTGGGAAACAGTGCCAGCGTGGCCGCGCCCGACCAAATAGTGCCACCGCCTACCACCACTGCCGCATGCGGTGATATGGCGCGATTAAGCGGGCCTTGAATCAGCGTGGCGGGCATCAACGCGATCAGGCCGATCAGAAATACGGCCATGAGCAAAATGATTGCATAACGAATTTTCATATTGCTGTTTTTGCCTTATTTGCTAGCGGGAGTGTCATCGGCCAGCACCAGTTCAACGGCCATCAATGCAGCGCTGCTGCCCGGCTGCAACGGTTTTAAATTGACCGACACCACCCGCACCCGATAACGGCTCAGCGCCATATCCAGACTATCCAGCCAGGTGGTGTAGGCAACACTGGCAATATTGACGCGAAATTGTCGGCGCTCGTTAATCGTAACGGTGGCGGCGGAATTGTTTTGGCCAAATACAGTTTGCAAGCCGACGCTATCCGCCAGGGTGCGGGGATTGGTGGCGACCACCAGCGGCATCGTGTTGATGCGTTTGATTTCAGTCGCCTCGCTGCGCATCGCCGCCAGCTGCGCCTGCAATACCGGGATGCGTAGCGACAACGCCTCGCGGCCACGCGCAGCGGGCAGCCATACATACGCCCAAACGAGCGCTACGGCGAGTAGTGCGATGCTCCATTTGACGATGCGCTGCCCGTCGCTGCTCAGGCTTTGCCAACGTGTCCATAAAGACAAATACAAAGCGCTGGAAGTCACGGCCTGCATCACGCGATTTTGTGCAGTGGCCAGCTTGGTGCTGAGCGCGCTAATCATGTGCCTGCCTTGATGGTGGTGCCCGTAACAATAGTGATCACCACGATGGCAGGATTACCTGCTTTTTCATCTTTAGGCGCATCTATTTTTACGCTGGCGTCGGGCGTCAATGCGATCTTTTGACGTAACTGATTCTGCGCATCCTGACTGGATACTTTGCCAGACAATACTGTGGAATTTTCGCTGATATTGATCTCGCTAATGATGAGTTCAGGCGCGACCTGCATAAGTTCAGTCAACTTCGCCAAGGCAAGCCGTGGATCACCACCCGGGCTCAGGCCGCGTTCACGTTTGAGCGTATCCAGGTTGCGTTGTAGCTGCAGCGGTGGATCCACAATAGCGGTGGCTTTGGGGAAGGTTGCCTGAAACAACTGGCGCATGTCGAGCTCAACATGACGTCGCTGGCGATCGAGTTGCCAGGCGTCGGCAACGCTGAACACTAATTGCAGCCCTAACACCGCGGCGAGCAGCCACATCACCGGTCGCAGGCTTTGTACCCAACCCGCGCCAGCGCTGCGTGGTTTGAATTCACTGGTGAGCAGATTGCCGGTCTTGAGTTGCAGTAGGCGCTGGCTGGATTGTGCGGCAGTGATGAGCCCCGCCATGCGCGTGGGAATGCCGAGTTTATGTTGCCAATGCGTTGCCAGCTCGGCTAGCTTAGCATGAGTCGCGCTGGCTGCCTCATCATGGTAAATGCTCAGCATGGTCGGCTGCTTGGCTACTTCGCGCAAAGCCAGACTTAACGCAAACGGCGGTTCAGTCAAGGCCGCGCCACCGGTGTCCAGTGCATAGGCAAAGCCATCATGACGTTTGGCATAGCGCTGGTGCGACCCCAGCACAATCGCCCATTCATCGGCAGCGGCGGTCGTAAGCTCAGTTTCTGCAAATACCGCGCGCGGCGCGAGTTGCGCGGCGCTGAGCCAGGCAAGCGCGGCCCCGAACCAATGGCGGTCAATTGCGGCAACGATATAGCGTGCGGCTGTTGGGCCAGTTTTAAAGGCGGTCGCAGTTTGAGCCGCAGTTTGTGCTTCCCCCAGCAATGCCACATGCATGGTGTCAGGATCAATCGTGAGCTTGTCCTCAATCGCATAGCGCAGCAATGCTTCGCGCCGTGCCCCGCTAAGGCGCGGTAGCGGGGTTTCGATAAAGACAATGCGGCTGGCAGGAACGGTGGCGATGATTTGCATCGCATCGGATGCGCGCGGAATCACTTTCAACACCGCCTTCAGTACCCCGCCCAACACATCCTGTCCGCTGTGCAACACCTGGCCTTGTGCATTAACTAGTGTGAAGCTCGCCCGGGTCTCGGCCGCGCTAAAAGTGGCTTGATCGGGAAGGTTGATTAGGATGAGCACGAGGGGCGAACCTGAATGATGAAGTGAAAATGAGAGGTTAAAAATTACTGGGCTTGAACCCAAATTATACGGGGCCAGCTGCCTTTTTTTGCTTCGGTGCAGTCGAGCAGCGCAGTTTGATGGGCAGCGGCGGCGTCGCCGATGATGGCCACCGAGACGGAAAAATATTGGCTGGTCACGTCGGCCACCTGATCGAAGGTCGACAACGCTTTGGCTAATGACGGATTCTTGTTGGTCGCGCCATCGGCATTTTGAAACGGGGTGAGCGTGCGTCGCCGCATCA
>JAYWCO010000307.1:0-5715 GCA_043780475.1 Burkholderiales bacterium
CCATCGCGGCTCTCCTCCAGACGACGCTGCAAAATGAGGGCGGCTTTTTGATGCAATATTTGACGGCGACTTTTCAGCAGGCTTTCATAGGCCGCTTCCTGCACCAGCGAATGATTGAAGTTATAACGCTCTTCGCTCTCGACGCCGCGGCGAAAAACCAGCCCTGATTCCAGCAATTGCCCCAGCGCGTCCGACAGTTCAGCGCCCGTTATATCAATCAGCGCCGCCAATAGAGAAAATTCGAAAACACGGCCGATGACAGAAGCCACTTGGGCAATATCTTTGGCGCGTCCCAGACGATCAAGCCGAGCCATCAAGGAATCCTGCAACGATGCGGGCACATTGGCTGGACGAGCAGCACGATCTTCCAACACTGCCTTGGTGAGTTCCTCAACAAACAAGGGAACGCCATCGCTGCGACTCACGATTTCCTCAATCACATTCTCGGCAATCAATCCTTGTTGCATGAGATGGCGAATAATCACGATACTTTGATCGCGGTTGAGCTTTTTGCAGGGGACCATCGTGGCTTGCGGTAGTTCAGTCCAGGGTAATTTTACGTCCGGCCGATGGGTGATGACCGCGAGCAGCCGGTGCTGCTCGATTGTCTTTATCAAGCCATCTATTAAATCCTGAGAGGTGGGATCTATCCAGTGCGCGTCTTCCAACAACAGCAAAGTGGGCTCGCCTCCGCTGATACCCGTCAAAAAATCACGCAGTAACGTCAAGGTTTCTGCCTTGCGTTGTGCGTTGGTCATTTCCATCGGCGAAATTTGTTCGGGAGTCGAAATATCCAGCGCTTCGGCTAGCAGTAACAGCGCATAACGGCTTTCTAGTTTTTGTTGTTTCAGGAAAAATTTCAGCGCCTGCAGATTTTCTTCCGCACTGTTTTCAGTGCGAATTTCAGCGACTTGGCGCAGCAGTTGTAGTATCGGATACAGCATGCTGTTGCGGTGGTACGGTGAGCACTGGCAGCGCAACAAACGATGCGGTTCGAGTGTCACCTTTTCGACGATAGCTTCAAGCAAGCGTGATTTGCCCATACCCGCTTCACCACACAACAATATAGCGTGTCCTTCACCACTGCCCGCCGCCCGCCAGAACTCGATCACATACCCAAGCTCGCGGTTGCGGCCCACCAGCGGGCCCGTCACGCCCGCATAAATTGTGGCGAATCGACTTTGCACCGCTTTTTCAGCGAGCATGCGCCACACAGGTATGGATTGCGCAAAGCCTTTGAGTGCATGCTCGCCGAGATAGGCATGTTCAAAAAAACGTCCGGCCAAACGTTGGGTAGAGCTGCTGACTAACACCCAAGCCGGTTCTGCCAGCGCTTGTAACCGCGCGGCCAGATTAGGGGTGTCGCCAACGATGCTGCGCTCCTGTGAGGCGCCATCACCAATGATTTCGCCAACCACGACCAGGCCGGTGGCGATCCCCACCCGCGTAGCAAGAAATTGTTGATCGGGGCGCCGCATCTTGGCGACTTCGCGCGCGATTTCAAGTCCAGCGCGAATGGCATATTCAGCGGCATTTTCATAGGCTACGGGAAAGCCAAAGTAGGCAAGTATGCCATCACCCATATACTTCGCCACATATCCGTCATGGCTCGTGATGATGCCTGCACATCGCTCCTGAAAATTGCGTAACAGCGTACTCATATCCTCAGGATCAAGCACGCTGGACAGGGCGGTTGAGCCGACTAAATCGGTAAACAAAACTGTCACCAGTCGACGTTCAACTTTTTGCAACGCGTCGCCCATGTTGACAGACGAGATGACGGCGGGTATGACGACACCACCGATTTGCGCAGCAGCGGCCATAAGTTTTCGACGATGCCCAAGAGAAAGACCGAGTTTCTCAAGGTCGGCATCGCTCAGGCTGGGTAGCACCTGAAGATCGATATCATTTTGGGCCAATATTGGAAAATACTTGCCCAGGCCCAATTCGGTTAGCCACGCTTCCAAGGGCATCATATTTTATTGCTCCCTTTTCACATACTGCACACACCGCACACATTAGAAAATCTCCACTGAGCTTACTGTACTGGGCTGTTTCACACAACTAGACAGACTAAGCCGAATGAGCGCTGACTGAGAAATAAAAACGCCGCGATTACTTTTCAGTAATCGCGGCGCTTTTTGTACAGACTGAGGTTTAAAAGCAATTAAGGCGTTTGTGTTTCGCGCTCAAATTCTTCAGGCGTGATGTGACGCACGTCTTTGCCTTTAACCAGATAGACCACGTATTCGGACATATTTTTGGCATGGTCGCCGATGCGCTCAATGGCTTTGGCGATGAATAAAATATCAATCGCGGATGAAATCGTGCGTGGGTCTTCCATCATGAAAGTCACCAGCTGCCGCAGGATGCCGCGAAATTGCTCATCCACGATCTGGTCTTGTTTCACCACCTTGGCGGCGGCAGCTAAATCGAGTCGGGCGAACGCGTCCAATGCGGTATTGAGCATTTCCAGCGCCACATTGCTGGCGTAGCGCACTTCTGCAAAGCGGGTCGAGAGGCGCTGATCCTGGGCATGAATTTGTTTTGACATACGCGCGATTTTTTGCGCTTCGTCACCGATACGCTCAAGATCGGTAATGGTTTTGACCACGGCCATCACCATCCGCAAATCGCTGGCAGTAGGCTGGCGTTTGGCGATGATATGAACACAATCCTCATCGATACCGACTTCCATCGCGTTGACTCGATGGTCATCCACGATAACCTGGTCGGCGAGAGCCATATCGCCCAGCGCCAATGATTCCATGGCGCGGGTAATTTGCTGTTCGACTAATCCGCCCATTTGCAATACACGTGAGCGCACCGCTTCGAGTTCAGCGTCAAATTTTTTCGAGATGTGTTCGTTAGCCATGGTCGATTCAGTATGCTTGCTTAAAATGCATATTTAATATGATTGAGATGCTTCAATGGTCTAGGACTATGGTTAATATGCAAAGAAGAAGTCTAGCCCAGCAGTATGACAAAAATGTGACGTTGCTGCTGGCTGGTTAGCGGCATCAGTTGGTCAAGTGATGGTTTTCACGCCGTCGCGGGTAGCGAGTAACAAGACATTCGCGCCACGACGTGCAAACAAACCATTCGTGAGCACGCCAGTCACCTGATTGATGGCGGTCTCCAGCGCCACCGGATCAGTGATGTGAAAGCCGCGCACATCAAGGATCCAATTGCCGTTGTCGGTGACTACCGGTTTCATCACGCCGTCAATTTCGCGGACTCGCCATTCGGGGTATCCGCCCAGTTTGACCAGCTCGCGTGCCACATAGCTGCGCGCCATCGGAATGACTTCAACCGGCAGCGGGAAAGTGCCAAGCACTTTAACCAGTTTGGATTCATCGGCAATACAAATAAATTTTTCGCTGGCCGCTGCCACAATTTTTTCACGGGTCAGCGCTGCGCCACCGCCTTTGATCATCGCCAACTGCGCTGTGACCTCATCCGCGCCATCAACATAAAGCGAAAGCGTGCCCGCATCATTAAGCTCCATCACCTCCACACCGCCTGCGCGCAACAGCCTGCTGCTGGCTTCAGAGCTGGATACGACGGCTTTAATTCGATGCTTGACCTTGAGAAGCTCGGCGATAAAAAAATTCACCGTCGAGCCAGTGCCCACGCCAATGATGGTGTCGTCTTCGAGGTAGTGCAAGGCGGCCATGGCGGCGTCGAGTTTGAGTGCGTTTTGATCCATAGCGGTGGTGAGTTCCAACAGAATAAGTTAATTCGGAAAGCATAGCCCAATTCCTGCTAAATTTGATGGCCAGACTTTGCTCATACGATCTATTTAAGAGGCAGCATGAAAGACGAATACCTGAAGCGCATCCTGAGTGCGCGCGTATATGACGTGGCGATCGAAAGCCCGCTGGAAATCGCCACCGGCATTTCTGAAAATTTACACAACAAGGTATTGCTCAAGCGTGAAGATATGCAACCCGTCTTCTCGTTCAAAATTCGCGGCGCGTATAACAAAATGGCGCATTTAACGCTCGCGGAATTAAAGCGCGGCGTGATTTGCGCCAGCGCGGGCAACCATGCGCAAGGCGTGGCGCTGGCCGCGCAAAAACTGGGCTGCAAGGCGACAATTGTGATGCCGGTGACCACGCCTAAAATTAAGATTGATGCGGTGGCGCGACGCGGCGCGACGGTGCTGCTGGAGGGTGACAGTTATCACGAGGCCAGTTTGTTTGCGCAAAAACTGTCCGTCGCTAAAAAACTCACCTATGTGCATCCCTATGATGATCCGCTCGTGATCGCCGGGCAAGGCACGATCGGCATGGAAATTCTGCGGCAGTTTCAGCATCCGATTGATGCGATTTTCGTGCCGATTGGTGGCGGCGGTTTGATCGCCGGGATTGCGGCTTATGTGAAGGCGCTGTCACCGACCACAAAAATTATTGGGGTTGAGCCAGTCGACTCAAACGCGATGTATCAATCACTGCAAGCGAATAAGCGCGTGACGCTTGCGCATGTGAATTTGTTTGCGGATGGCGTGGCGGTCAAGCAGGTGGGCGAAGAAACTTTTCGCATGGTTAAAAAGCTGGTTGATGAGGTGGTGCTGGTGACCACCGATGAAATCTGCGCGGCGATTAAAGATATTTATCAGGACACCCGCTCGGTTATGGAGCCTTCGGGTGGCCTGGCACTGGCAGGCATCAAGCATTATGTGGCGCGAGAAAAGGTAAAAAATAAAACCTTCGTCGCGATTTGTTGCGGCGCGAATATGAATTTTGATCGGCTACGTTTTGTAGCAGAGCGTGCGCAGGTGGGCGAGCATCATGAGGCGCTGCTGGCTGTGACAGTACCTGAAACGCGCGGCAGTTTCAGACGTTTTTGCGAGCTGGTCGGGCCGCGCAATCTCACCGAATTTAATTACCGCATGACCGATGCCAAGGTCGCACATTTATTTGTGGGCGTGCAAATTCACGGTCGTGATGAAGCACAAAAACTCGTCGCTGATTTCAATAAAAAGGGTTTTAAAACCCTGGATTTAACCGACAACGAAATGGCTAAACTGCATGTGCGCCATTTGGTCGGTGGCCGCTCGCCGCTGGCCCGTGAAGAAGCGATTTATCGATTTGAGTTCCCGGATCGTCCTGGTGCACTAATGCGATTCCTCACCAGCATGAGCCCGAACTGGAATATCAGTTTGTTCCATTACCGCAACCACGGCGCCGATATCGGGCGGATTTTAGTCGGCCTGCAGGTGCCGAAAAATGAGCGCGCTGGCTTTGCAAAATTTCTCAAAACGCTGGGTTATGCGTATGTCGATGAGACCCATAATCCGGCGTATCAATTATTTTTGGGATAGCTGTTTTGCACATGACGAAAATGGAACCATAGCACTGGCGGGGCGTTCGGGGCAAATGGCCCAAACGGCAAGCTGGGCGGGGAGTTTTGCGGCTAAAAAACTACTCGGGCCAATTGCGAATGTATTGCTTGAGCAGCTTGTTCTCGAAATCAGCATCTTTAATCGCGCTACGAGCAATATCGTGGAACGACAGAATACCCACCAGCTCTGCTTTATTCATCACCGGCACATGGGTAATGTGCAGCTCGGTCATGAGGCCACGCAGGTGATCAACGGTGTCTTCAAGTCGAGCCACCGGCGGGTTGGTTTTCATCACCTCGCGGCACCTTGCCTGGGTTAATTTATCGCTATGTTGATATAGCCCTTGCAGCAGCTCGCGCAGCGTAATC
>JAYWCO010000308.1:0-7358 GCA_043780475.1 Burkholderiales bacterium
GCATTCATCGCGGCTGACAAGCCCAATCCCAGCACGGTACGCGTCTCAGCAGGGTCAATCACGCCATCATCCCAAAGCCGTGCAGTCGCGTAGTACGGATTACCCTGATCCTCATATTGCTTGCGGATCGGCGCTTTGAACGCCTCCTCCTCATCAGCGCTCCACGTACCCCCTTTAGCTTCGATACCATCGCGCTTCACGGTGGCAAGAACCGAGGCCGCTTGCTCGCCGCCCATCACCGAAATGCGGGTATTGGGCCAGGTCCATAAAAAGCGCGGATTGAAAGCACGTCCGCACATGCCGTAATTACCGGCACCGAATGAGCCGCCGATTAGCACCGTAAATTTAGGCACCTTTGCGCATGAAACAGCAGTAACCATTTTTGCGCCATCCTTGGCGATGCCGCCGGTTTCATATTTTTTGCCGACCATAAAACCGGTGATATTCTGCAAAAATACCAGCGGCGTGCCGCGTTGATTGCACAGCTCAATAAAGTGCGCGCCTTTCAATGCGGACTCTGAAAACAGGATGCCGTTATTCGCGACGATACCGACTGGGTGACCCCATATATGCGCGAAGCCGCACACCAGCGTCGTGCCATACAGCGCTTTGAATTCATGGAAGTACGAGCCATCAACAATGCGCGCAATGACTTCACGAATGTCGAATGGCTGCTTGGTGTCTTTGGGGATCACGCCATAAAGCTCGTCGGCTGCATATTTCGGTTCAACCACATTTTGCATCGCCACACCCGGCGATTTTTTACGATTCAGATGCAAGACAATTTCGCGAGCGATACCTAACGCATGTTTATCGTTTTCAGCCAGATGATCGGTGACGCCAGAGGTGCGCGAATGCACATCGCCGCCACCCAGTTCTTCTGCGGTTACCACTTCCCCGGTAGCCGCTTTTACCAGTGGTGGTCCGCCCAAAAATATCGTGCCCTGATTTTTGACGATGATGGATTCATCACACATTGCAGGCACATACGCACCACCGGCGGTGCAGGAGCCCATCACGCAGGCGATTTGCGGAATACCTTTTGCGGACAGATTCGCCTGGTTATAAAAGATGCGACCAAAATGTTCTTTGTCTGGAAAAACCTCATCCTGCAATGGCAAAAAAGCACCACCTGAATCGACCAGATAAACGCAAGGCAAATTATTTTGCATCGCCACTTCTTGCGCGCGCAAATGTTTTTTGACCGTGAGTGGATAGTAGGTGCCGCCCTTGACGGTGGCATCGTTCGCAACGATCACGACTTCCTGGCCCGACACGCGGCCAATACCGGTAATCACCCCCGCCGCTGGTGCATCATGCCCACCCTTGCCATAGACGCCCCATGCTGCCAGCGGCGAAAATTCCAGAAACGGTGAGCCCTGATCCAATAACGCCTTGACGCGATCTCGCGGCAACAACTTGCCGCGCGCAATGTGCTTGGCATTGGCATCCGCACCGCCACCGTCTGCCACTTTGCGGGTGTGGTTATTCAGCTCGTCCACCAGCGTACGCATGTGGGCCGTGTTGGCGGTGAAGGACGGGGAGAGTGGATCTAGTTTTGATTTTAGTTGGGGCATTTTGTGAGATATTTATTGTTATTGAAGTGTTGTGATGGGTAGGTCAGGTGCGGATTTTGCACATAAGGTTTTCTGACTTGTTACCCTACCAAATCCCGCGCAATGACCATGCGCTGAATCTCGCTGGTGCCTTCGTAGATTTGCGTGATGCGTGCGTCGCGGTAGTAGCGTTCCACCGGATAATCTTCCAGATAGCCGTAGCCACCGTGAATCTGTATCGCTTTTGAGCAAACCCATTCAGCCAATTCGGAGGCGTACAGCTTGGCCTGCGAAGCTTCGCTCAAGCACGGCATGCCTTCGGTGCGCATGCGGGCGGCGTGGAGGATGAGCATGCGGGCCGCGTTGATGCGGGTGTGCATATCGGCGAGCATGTTGGCAATGGATTGATGCTCGTTGATCTTTTTACCGAATTGGGTGCGCTCTTTTGAATAGGCGACGGCTGCATCGAGCGCGGCGCGCGCAATGCCGAGCGCTTGTGCGGCAATACCGATGCGTCCGCCCTCCAAATTGGACAGCGCAATGGCGAGGCCTTTGCCGCGTGGGCCAAGCAGATTGGCTTTATCAATTTTGCAGTTATCCAGAATAATCGCGCAGGTATCAGAGGCGCGGATGCCGAGTTTATGTTCGGGGCGTTGGACATTGAAGCCGGGCGTGTCGGTGGGCACGATAAAAGCGGACAAACCTTTTTTGCCCAGTTCGGGATCGGTCACCGCAAACACAATGGCCAGCTTGGCACGCTTGCCATTGGTGATGAATTGTTTGTTGCCATTCAGCACCCATTCCCCGTTGAAGAGTTTGGCCGTGGTCCTTAGATTATTGGCTTCCGAACCCGCTTGCGGTTCAGTCAAACAAAAGCAGCCGATCTTTTTGCCACCGGCTAAATCCGGCAGGTAGGCGCGCTTTTGTGCCTCGGTTCCCCACGCGAGAATCGGCCCGCAGCCCACCGAGTTATGGACACTCATTAAGGTTGAAGTAGACGCATCGCCGGCGGCAATTTCCTCTTCGGCCAGCGCATACGCGACGTAGTCTGAATAGCTGCCGCCGTACTCTTCAGGCACCATCATGCCGAGTAGACCCAGCTCGCCCATTTGGGTGACGACTGCATCGGGAATCCATTTATCGCGTTCCCACTGCGCCGCGTGCGGGGCTAATTCATTTTGTGCAAACTGACGCGCCATATCACGAATCATGCGTTGATCTTCGGTATAAAAATCGGTCGCGGTTTTCATGAGCATTTTGTGCTCCTTGGTTATTCAGCTAATGGTAAATACTCATGTCCGACGCTATTTTGTAGCGTCATCAATTTTTTTGGCTTGCTCTGCTGCTTGTGCATCGACGGTCTTTTGTACCTCTTTGGCCTGGTCGAGGGCCTTGATCTGATTGCCGTATACCGGGTTGTCCCGCACCGATTTATCCACGGCCGCCTTTTCAGCTTGCAACTGCTCGGCTGTTTTGGGTTTTTCTTCCACTTTTTTACTGCACGCACTTAGTGATAGAACCAGCGATAAAGCAATCAACGCTGCGACCAACCAAGCCATACTGCTGCGCAGAAAAATTACCATGCTATTTCCTCACCGGTGTAATCAAAAAATCTGCCGTTGTGGGTGGCCGCATGTTCGCCTGCGGCGGCGATGATGTTACGCATGCCGGTAATGCTGACCTCGGGCGTGATGTCGGCTTCTTTGCCGCCCATATCGGTTTGCACCCAGCCAGGATGCATCACAAAGGCGCTTATCCCTTTGTTGCCATATTCAAGTGATGTGGCTTTGACCACGGCGTTCAACGCGGCCTTGCTGGCACGATAGGTCACGCCACTGGCGCCCGACATGCCCGCAATCGAGCCCATGCGGCTGGAGACAAACGCAAAGACACCTTTGTTTTTAATCAGGCGCGGCGCGATTGGCGGGATCAATTGCATCGCACCAAATACATTGGCATGCATGACCTCATCAAACGCTTCCAGAGCGGGTGCGGCGGCCACGGATTCACGCGGGCCAAACACCCCGGCGTTGTAGATCGCCACATTCAATGATCGCGGCTTGATCGCCGCTGCAAAGGTAGCGACAGATTTCATATCAGTCGTATCAAGCACCATGGTTTCAGCTCCCAGCGCCGCCAATTTTTTGCCATCAATAGCGCGGCGATGGGTCGCGATAACCTCCCAGCCGTCATGACGATATTGGCGCACAAATTCAAGGCCCAAGCCGCGCGAAGCGCCGATGATAAGAATAGTTTTCAAAATAGCCCTTTAAGTTTCAAATTGAAACGCTAGCACCAAAGCGGCTCTTAATAAAAAAATGCTTTAAACGCCGCTCCAGCGCTAGTGTTTGTATTTAAATAATCTCGACTGCTAACGCTGTCGCTTCACCGCCGCCAATACAAAGTGATGCAATCCCGCGCTTGCCGCCACGTGCTTTTAAAGCATGAATCAAGGTCACGATCAGGCGCGCACCGGATGCGCCGATCGGATGTCCCAGCGCACAAGCGCCGCCGTTCACGTTGACTTTTGCATGCGGCAAATTTAAATCTTTCATCGCGGCCATGGTGACGACGGCGAATGCTTCATTGATTTCATAGAGATCAACATTGTCCGGGCCCCAGCCGAGTTTTTTATGCAGCTTGTCGATCGCGCCGACGGGTGCTGTCGTGAACCATTCAGGCTCATGCGCATTTGAGGCGTGGCCCACCACGCGTGCCAGCGGCGTAATGCCCTTGGCTTTGGCGTCCGATTCTTTCATCAAAATTAAAATTGCCGCACCATCAGAAATGGATGACGACGATGCCGCCGTGACCGTACCGTCTTTATTAAACGCGGGTTTCAGCGATGGGATTTTTTCCGGTTTGCACAGGCCGGGTGGCTCATCAGTCGCCAGCACCGTATCGCCACCTTTACCGGAAACCGTCACGCCGGCGATTTCAGCTTTGAATGCGCCGCTAGCCACGGCGGCCTGCGCACGCTTCACGCTCTCGGCAGCGAACGCATCCTGCATCTCGCGGGTGAAGCCATATTTCGCCGCCGTCGCATCCGCAAAAATACCCATTGATTTGCCGTCATACGCATTTTCCAGACCATCAAACGCCATATGGTCGAGACACTTTACGTGACCATAACGAAAGCCCTGCCGCGCTTTCGGCAGCAGGTAAGGCGCGTTGGACATGGATTCCATTCCACCCGCCACGATTACATCGGCGGAGCCCGCCATGATCGCGTCATGCGCCATCATCACGGTCTTCATGCCGGAGCCACAGACTTTGTTGACGGTCGAGCAGGCGGTTGATTTCAAAAGATCCGCACCCAGCACCGCCTGCCGTGCCGGCGCCTGACCCAGCGCTGCCGGTAGCACGCAGCCGATAATGGCCTCGGTAATGTCCTCCGCTTTCAAACCAGATTGTGCAAAGGCCGCCTTGATGGCTATGGATGCAAGCTGCGGTGAGGTCATCGACAGAAGTTGTCCATTCATAGAGCCGATGGGGGTGCGTTTTGCGGCAACGATTACGATGGAATCTTTGTTTGCGTCTGACATGGTGTTCTCCTGGTGAACTTAAATATTGAATGGCAAAGGTGCGGGAGGATCAGTGTGAAGCCTAGTGAGGGTTTAACGCGTCTCACCAAACAACTCCCGCCCAATCAACATTCTGCGAATCTCATTTGTGCCTGCGCCGATGTCGTATAACTTCGCATCGCGGAGCAATCGGCCGGCTGGATATTCATTGATATAACCATTGCCGCCGAGCGCCTGAATCGCTTCGAGTGCGACTTTCACCGCGCATTCCGATGCATACAATATGCACGCCGCTGCATCCTTGCGGGCCGCACGACCGCGGCCTTGATCCAGCATTTCGGCCACCCGATAGGTGAAGGCACGCGATGATTGCAGCGCGACATACATATCCGCCATTTTCCCCTGCATCAAGCCGAAGGTGCCAATCGCCTGGCCGAATTGCTTGCGTTCATGCATATACGGCAGCACCAAATCCATCGCTGCCTGCATAATGCCCAACGGCCCACCGGACAGCACCGTGCGCTCCGTATCAAGGCCGCTCATTAAAACCTTGGAGCCGCCATTCAACGCGCCTAGAATATTTTCTGCTGGAATCTCGCAGTCTTCAAACACCAGCTCGCAGGTGTCGGATCCGCGCATGCCGAGCTTGTCGAGTTTTTGCGCGGTGCGAAATCCTCTAAAACCCTTTTCGATGATAAATGCCGTCATCGCTTTCGAGCCCATTTCCTTCGGTGCGGTGCGCATGTACACGATCAACACATCCGCATGCGGCCCGTTGGTGATCCACATTTTATTGCCGTTAGCGATATAGCGATCGCCTTTCTTTTCAGCTTTGCAGGCCATCGATCCGACCACATCCGAACCCGCGCCCGGTTCGCTCATGGCCAGCGCGCCGACAAATTCACCAGAACATAATTTTGGTAAATATTTTGTTTTTTGCGCTTCGGTGCCGTTCAAATACAGATTGTTTACACAGAGATTCGAGTGTGCACCATAAGCCAGGCCCACCGAGCCCGAGGCGCGCGATACTTCTTCCATCGCCACCGTATGCGCCAAATAGCCCATGCCGGTGCCACCGTATTCTTCGGCGACTGAAATCCCTAACAAGCCTAAATCGCCCAACTTTTTCCACATATCCATCGGGAAATGATTGTCGTGGTCAATAGCTGCCGCGCGCGGTGCCAGTTCGGCATCGCACATGCGTTTGACCGAATCGCGCAGCGCGTCGGTGTCGTCGGTGATATGGGTATCAAAAATCATGATGTCTCCAAACAAAAGCGGTTATTTCCTATCCCGCAGGCGGGCATCCCTTGCGATCAAGGGCAGGGCTTATTTTTACACCGGCAAGCTGTGATTTTACTGCTTTACTTCGCCCCCATCCGAATCGCGCCATCGAGGCGAATCACCTCGCCATTCAGCACCTCATTTTCGATGATGTGCTTGGCCAGCGCGGCGTATTCATCCGGGCGACCCAAGCGCGGCGGGAACGGAATTTGTGCGCCGAGTGAGGTGCGGATTTCTTCACTCATGCCCTGCAACATCGGCGTATCAAAAATACCTGGCGCAATCGTCATTACACGAATGCCAAATTTCGCCAGCTCCCGCGCAATCGGCAAGGTCATGCCATTTACGCCTGCCTTCGAGGCCGCATAACCTGCCTGGCCAATTTGCCCTTCGAATGACGCAACCGATGAGGTATTGACAATCACGCCACGCTCGCCACTGGCGTTGGGCGCCTGCGCGCACATCGCCGCTGCTGCCAGTCGGATCACATTGAACGTGCCGATCAGGTTAATGCTGATCGTGCGTGAAAAATTCGCCAGCGAATGCGGGCCCGTCTTGCCCACCACGCGCTCACCCGGTGCGACGCCCGCACAATTCAACACCCCATGAATGCCGCCAAATGCTGCAGTACATAAATCTACCGCCGCCTGTACGCTGACCTCATCGGTAACATTGGTCTCAATGAACTTGGCCGCAGCACCCAATTCAGCCGCCATTTTTTCGCCGCCTTCCTTGTTAATGTCGGCCAGCACTACGTTAGCGCCATTCGCCACCAGCAAACGTGCCGTAGCAGCGCCCAAGCCAGAGCCACCGCCAGAGATAAGGAATGTGTGATTTTGAATTTGCATGATGTGATTTCGGATCGTGAAGAATTAATGGAAGGGGATACGGACGAAACAAATTGAATGGGTTTAGCGAACAAATCGCAATATGTTGATTTTAGTTTATTTAGCTAATTTTCTATTTAATATTTTTTCGAACGGGCACTATTGTA
>JAYWCO010000309.1:0-6320 GCA_043780475.1 Burkholderiales bacterium
TGTATCAGCCGATCTTCCACCTGCCGGAGCGCCGCATCATCGGTGCAGAAGCGCTGCTGCGATGGCATAGCGCCGAGCTGGGCGCGGTTGAACCTGGGCGGTTTATACCGGTCGCGGAGGACAGTGGCTTGATTGTGCCGATTGGTGAGTGGGTCGCCAAAGAGGCGCTTGCCCAGTTGCGCCGTTGGCGCGATGCGGGACTGGATAAATTTCCGATTACCATCAATGTCTCCGGGGTGCAATTTAAAACCCGGCGTCTGGTGGAGGTATTGGTAGCCAGTTTGGCCGAGCATAATCTGATTGCACAAGATATAGAAATCGAGCTGACAGAAACAGCACTGGTCAGCGAGGGGGACTCTGCCAACAGCACGCTGGATGCATTGGCAGCAGCCGGGTTTCGCCTGGTGGTGGATGATTTCGGCACGGGCTACTCCAATCTCGCGTACCTCAAACGCTTTGATATTGCCAAGCTTAAAATTGATCAGTCGTTTGTACGCGACATCACCACTGATCCCAACGATGCGGCTATTACTCGCGGTATTATTGGACTAGCCAAAAGCCTGGGCCTGCGGGTGGTGGCTGAAGGCATCGAGCATGCCGCGCAACTGGAATATTTATTGGCGAGCGGCTGCGAAGAGGCGCAAGGTTATTTGTTGTCGAGGCCGCTGGCACCGGCCGTATTTCAGGCGCAGTTTTGATGCAATTTTTTTGGTTTTGCGGTTTTGATATTTTTGGACATTTAATCGCTTGAATTTATCCTCTGGATTTTTACCTTTAAAGAAAATATGAGTATCCAACATGTCTACCTATAAGCTGCAAGTGCAGGACGATGATGCGCAACCGCTAAACTGGCGTGATGTTAAAAGCGCTGACGGCAAACCGCTGGTTTTTAATGACGAGCCTGCTGCGCGTAGCCAGCTGGAACAATTATTTCCGGTGCTGGTCAAGCTTGAAAAATTTGCTGCCGGACCTAAACGAACCCGAGTCGTGGTGGTAAATGCCTACTCGGATATTGATAATGAAAAGGAATCGTAAAAATGGAATATCGCCGCTTGGGCAAGTCTGGTTTAAAGGTGTCCGCGTTATCGCTGGGCTCGTGGGTCACCTACGGCAATCAGGTTGATGAGAAATCAGCTATTGAATTGATGAGTGCGGCGCGCGATCAGGGCGTTAATTTTTTTGATAATGCTGAGGTTTATGCTGCCGGCAAGTCTGAAACCCTGATGGGTGCAGCGTTGAAAAAACTGGGCTGGGATCGGCTGACGTATGTGGTCTCGACCAAATTTTTCTGGGGTCTGCCTGCAAAATTCGGTGATGGCATCAATGAGCGGAATACGCTGAATCGAAAATATTTGATGCAGGCCATTGATCAATCATTAAAGCGCCTCGATCTGGATTTTGTGGATCTGGTTTATTGCCATCGTCCTGACGCGCATACGCCGTTGGAAGAAACCGTTTACGCCATGCATGACATGATTACCAGTGGCAAGGCGCTCTACTGGGGTACATCTGAATGGAGCGCAGCAGAAATTATGGCGGCGTGGCAGATCGCGGACAAGCACCATCTGCACAAGCCGGTGGTGGAGCAGCCTGAGTACAACCTGTTCCATCGTCATCGCGTTGAGACCGAGTATGCACGCCTGTACGAAGATATCGGGTTGGGCCTCACCACTTGGAGCCCGCTCGCGTCCGGGTTGCTGACTGGTAAGTATGCCAACGGAATTCCGGCCAATAGCCGCGCCACACTTAAAAATATGGCGTGGATGCAGGATCAATTGCTGGATGCGGATAAAAACGCAAGAGTTACACAGCTCGCGACCATTGCCCAGGCGTTGGGCTGCACCACCGCGCAATTGGCGATCGCATGGTGCCTGAAAAACCCGCATGTCAGTACCGTGATTACGGGCGCTTCACGCATTAGCCAGTTTGCAGAAAATATTAAAGCGCTGGAAATCGCGGCCAAACTGGATCAGCCCATCATGTCGAGCATTAGCGATATTGTGGGTGTCTCCAATGCCTGATAGCCAGGGCGCTTTGAGGGATGTGGGTACTGGAGTGGCGGCAGCTGCCCGCTATGATGGGCCCACACTCATGTTGCGGCTGGATCAGGCGTGGCGCATTTTAAATTTGAACCAGGAACTGATCCGCTCGGCAGACCAGAAAATTTATCTGTTGATTGTGATGTCCACCTTGCTGGTCACGTATGTTTCGACTAACCTCGAAAAAATTGTGAATCACGGCTTGATGGAACGAGTCTGCCTAATCCTGTTTTTATTGGCCGGTGCCGCCTTCTTTTTTTTCGCGCTCACCACCGTACTGGCACGTTCCCGCCGCTTGGTGGCCGGGCCGCTCGTTGCATCTGAACAGCACCATCATGTCGCCACACCGCATTTGATTTTTTTCGGCGATATCGCGCAACGCGCGCAGCCGGGTGACTATGCCGCGTCGTTTCGCCAAGTTGATTTGCACGATGTGCTCAACGATGTGTGCCACCAGATTCATCAAGTCGCGGGTATTGCCAATAACAAATACCGCGCATATCGACGGGCCTGGATGGCGCTGGCTGTGGAGGTGACGTTGTTTCTGGTGCTTGAATTTTCACTCGTGATCTAAATTCATCCTTCGCTGCCGATTCGTTAACAACTCAATGGT
This sequence comes from Burkholderiales bacterium, assembly GCA_043780475.1. Taxonomy (GTDB): domain Bacteria; phylum Pseudomonadota; class Gammaproteobacteria; order Burkholderiales; family Usitatibacteraceae; genus UKL13-2. The sequence continues at coordinate 2,653 of JAYWCO010000309.1, forward strand.
ATCGTTGCATCAAGATAAAAAATGGAAATGAAAAAAGTGAACGGCGGCAGCATCCGCGCCATCGGCTATGACGACAAGCGCCGGGCATTGGCCATTGAGATGTCAGCCGGCACCTACGAGTACGCCAATGTTTCGTCCGAGGTGTGGCGCCGCTTCTCTACCTCCGCATCGATGCAAAGTTATTTTCGCGACAATATTGATGAGGTATTCAGTAAGCGGCGCATTAAGTAATAAGGCGCTAGTATTAGCGGGAGTTTTTAGGCAAAAAGTGCTGAAAAGCCGCGCGGAATACAGAGTTAGATACTCTAAACGCTCTTTATTCTAATCAGGCGATCGCTCGATAAGCGGGCAGCGTCAAAAACTCTTCATATTCATCATCCATGATGAGCTGTTCAAACATCGCGGCGCCCTCAATATATTTGCCAGCTTGAAATGCCGCTTCGCCTGCAATGCCCGGGGTTTTGGTGAGCTCATCGGCGATCAAAGCTTTGACCATGTCTTTGCTGACTTTGCGACCATCATTGAGCACGCCTTTCGGTGAGCGAATCCACTGCCACACTTGGCTGCGGGAAATTTCGGCGGTGGCGGCGTCCTCCATCAAATTGAAAATCGGCACACAACCATTGCCGCCAAGCCATGAGCCCACATACTGAATGCCAACCTGAATATTGTTGCGCACGCCGGCTTCGGTAATCGGCGCTTCGGGTCGAAAATCGAGCAAATCCTGGGAGGTGTAATGTACATCATCACGCTGCTTATGAATCTGATTCGGCGTCGGCATGTGCTCATCAAATACGGCCTTGGCGACCGCGACCAGACCGGGATGCGCCACCCAGGTGCCATCACAACCGTCGGTCACTTCGCGCAGTTTGTCGAGGCGCACCTTTTCAAACGCAGCGTCATTCGCCACCGGGTCATTTTTAATCGGGATTTGCGCGGCCATACCGCCCATCGCGAAGGCCTGACGCTTGTGGCAGGTTGCTACCAGCGTTAGTGCGTAGGCGCGAAGGAACGGCGCCAGCATCGTGACCTGTGAACGATCCGCCAGACAAAAATCCTTATTGAGGCGGAATTTTTTGATCGCTGAAAAAATATAATCCCAGCGGCCAATATTCAAGCCTGCGCTGTGATCACGCAGCTCATACAAAATCTCATCCATCTCAAACGCAGCCACGATGGTTTCAATAAGCACGGTGGCTTTGATTGAGCCTTGTGGCACAGCCAATTCCTGCTGTGCCATCACAAAAATATCGTTCCACAGGCGCGCCTCCAGATGCGATTCCATCTTCGGCAAATACAGATATACCCCGCTGCCGCGCGTAAGCAGGGTTGCGGCATTGTGATAGAAGTAAAGCGCAAAATCGAACAGGCCACCCGAGACGGCTTGGCCGTCCACGGTCACATGCTTTTCATCGAGATGCCAGCCCCGGGGGCGCGGGAACAGTACGGCGGGATGGTCATTCAACTTGTATGACTTGCCGTTTTGTGCAAACGTAATGGTGCGCAGATTGGCGTCGCGCAAATTGATTTGGCCGTCAATCATATTGTGCCAGGTGGGGCAATTTGCGTCTTCAAAATCCGCCATAAAAGTATTGGCACCGCAATTCAGGGCATTAATGACCATCTTGCGATCGGTCGGCCCGGTAATCTCTACTCGACGATCCTGAATATCCTGCGGCACTGGCGCTACTACCCAATCGCCATCGCGGATGTTTTTAGTCTCAGCAAGAAAATCTGGCAGCTTGCCCTGATCAAATTCCTTTTGCCGAACCACTCGCGCGGCCAGCAACGCTTGCCGGGTCGGCTCAAACCTGCGCGCCAGCTTGACAAAAAAAGCTAGCGCCTCGGGCGTAACGATAGTGGCGAAGGCAGGTGTGATGAGTGCCGAGATAGCGAGCCCGTCTGGCAAGCTGTGAGCGATATTCATGTAATGTCCTAATTTGAAATGGTCTGTTTATAAATGGCTAAATTAATAATCAACATATTGAGTGTATTGCATTACTCTTTGTAAGATAATCATGAAAATAACAAAAGAGTTTAATACTTTATATAGCTGGTTTGCCCTGTAAGGTTTTGACAAAAAACAACGGTTCAGCGGAGAAAATCATGGATAGATTCAAAGCGCTGCAAACATTTTTGGATGTAGCAAAGTCGGAAAGTCTGTCGGTTGTCGCCCGCGCTGAAGGCGTCACACCCGCGATGGTGGGTCGCCGGATTGATCAGCTTGAAGAACAGCTCGGTGTGAAGTTATTCAAGCGTTCAACCCGAAAAATTACGCTCACGCCGGAAGGCACGGTTTTTTTTGAAGATGTGCGCAATATTTTGAATGAGCTGCGTGCGGCCGAGGAATCACTTTCGATCGGCGCCAAAAATGCCACAGGGCGCTTGATCGTCTCAGCTCCCACCTCATTTGGGCGCAAGCATATTGCCCCGCACTTACCCGCTTTTTTAGAAGCGCATCCGAATTTGAGCGTGACCTTGAATCTTTCCGAGCGGCTGGTGGATTTGAAAAATGAGCGGGTCGATCTGGCGGTGCGCATCGCGGATTTAAAAAACGCGGATTTAATCGCCAGCAAGCTAGCGCGCAATCATCGGGTGATCGTGGCCTCGCCGGATTACCTCAAGCGCCACGGCAAGCCGCAACGTCTGGATGATTTGGCAAAACATAATTGTCTGATCACCGCCACCGAAAGCGGCTTGGCTGATAGCTGGACATTTCGCGCGCTGGATGAAGCGAAGGTTGAGGTGAGAGCTAACGCGAAAATCAACGAAAAAATCAACACCAAGCCCGGAACTGAGCAAACCGTGACAATAAAAATTGCCGGCAATATGCATTGCAATGATGGCGAGGTGCTGACGCGTTGGGCGCTTTCAGGCCACGGCCTGGCGCAGCGCAGCGCATGGGAAGTTTCGGAAGAAATTGAGCGCGGCCGCCTGATTGAATTGCTGCCCGAATTTGCGGCACCGGGGCATGATATTTTTGCGGTTTATCCGGATCGTAAATTTTTGCCGGCGAAGGTGCGGCTGTTTATTGATTTCCTGAAAAAGACCTTTGGCGATCCGCCGTATTGGGAGCGGCAGGCAGTCCAACACAACGAAGCGCGTAAAGAGCTGCCCAAGCTGACGAAGCCAGCGCAAAAAAAGATCAGATCAGCAAAGTAATCAGGACACCACCGCTTATGAACATGAATTTGTTGGGTAATAGCACTTTAAAAGTCAGTGAAATTTGCCTCGGCAGCATGACTTGGGGTCAGCAAAACTCAATGGCGGATGCGCATGCGCAGCTCGACTATGCGCAATCACGCGGCGTGAATTTTATTGATACAGCCGAGATGTATGCGGTGCCGGCACACGCCGAAACCTATGGAGCGACCGAAAAAATAATAGGTGAGTGGCTGTATAAAAAAGGCGGATTGTTTCGCGATCAGGTGGTGGTGGCCAGCAAATGCGCAGGCCCGGCGCGTAGCGCATCGGATCTGACCTGGGTGCGCGGCGATGCATCTGCATTTTCAAAAGCGGACATACGGCGTGGTGTTATCAGCAGCCTTAAACGCCTGCGTACGGATTACATCGATCTTTATCAATTGCACTGGCCTGCACGTAATGTACCGATCTTTGGCGGTGTATTTTTTGACGCTAATGCAGAACGTGAATCAGTAGCGCTTGAG
>JAYWCO010000310.1:0-5191 GCA_043780475.1 Burkholderiales bacterium
TATAAACCCTGCCCTCCTCCTGGATTTCAGGCATCTCACGCAGCGTCAATGGCACCAGTTTCAGCGGCCGCGCCAGATAATCGTATTGGAGCATCGGCTCCATGATGTTCTCGATAATATTCGCGCCAAAAATCGAATTCAGTTGCGCCGGATCGAGCGGGCCAGGGTGGATCGAAAGCTGCGTGACGTGCAATATTTTTTTCGCTGGCGGTGGCGCGAGCGCGCCTTGCGCAGATGCAGTCGAGGCCATCGCCGTGACCATGGCCATCACTATCGCCATCGCGGAAAGCAGAAGCGGCAGAAGTGCGCAGGCGAGGCTGCGTGACAGCACAATCAATTCAGACTCATCAAAACAGAGCAGTAACTCAAAGGGTTGTAATCGTTTCATCGCCTGTGGACGTGCTTGTGATTTAACGCGCTTAAGATGGTGGTGTGAGAGAGGGTTTCAAAATTCATATTGTTTGAAAAAAGATCGCGTCATCGCGATGTTAACCAAGACTGCGGGGGTGTCAGATTGTCATCTGCGCTATGCGGCCAAACGTAGTTGCTTCGGACAGGTACCGCCATCTAGGAATTGTAGTGGATATTATTATCGTCGCAGACGAGGGATGCGCTAGGCAAAATGCCCGGTTTAAAATTCGAACCCGCTAACTTGATTTCTTCATAGCATAGTGCGAACCAAGCGGCAATCGCCAACGGTTCACCTTGCAGAAAGGATGCGTATTGATGAATAGCACTCAATTATTCGTTCAATCAATGTTATTTCCCTTGGTTAGCATGTGGTACGTGGGGTCACTGATTGTGTCGCGCCCGCGCGGCATGTATTTGCGGCTTGCATTCGTGTTCTTGGGGTTCTTTCTATTTAGTTTATATTTCTTGGTAGACCGATATGCATTCACCGAAGCCCTATTGCGCAGTGCCGGCGTGGGCTTGATACCGCTTATTGCTGGCTATTTATGGGCGCGATATGTTTTGCAGCGTTTGCGTTGAGCAGGCGGTGAGTTGGAAACATGGATGGGCTTTGCAAGAAAAAATTTTGCTCGGTGTTAATCGCCATTGGTGCGGCTGCCAATAATTTATTGCAGCCATTAACGCTATAAAATTCTGCCTCGTTACGGCGTCTGCGATACCAGATACGCAGCGATTGCCAGTAGCTCGTCCTCGTCGAGTTTTTCCAGCGCGGCTTTCATCAGCGCCGCGTTGGTGCCGGTGCGCGCACCCGCCTTGAATTCATAGAGCTGCCGGGTCGCGTAAGAGGCTGAGCGTCCTGCAATCGGCGGTGCGATGGTCATGTCCCTTAAATCCGCACCATGACAGGATGTACAGGCGGCTACCCGATGCGGCAGCTTGCCGGTGACCAACGCCTCGCCGCGCTTGAGGCTGCCCGGCGGAACATAGGCGATAAAGGTGGTGCGCGCGTCGCGCAATTCGAAGTCTTCCAGATGCTCGGGCACTTCGACGATGCGTTTGCCGATCGCCTCGCGCGCGCCGCTGCGGTGATCGACCCACGTCCAGTTGGCCACGACCGGCTTCGGTACGGTGTCGGTCTCGATCACGCGAATGTTCCGGCGCGGCTTAAGCTGCGCGAAGTATGCGGCGGCTTCATTGATCTCCTGGTCGGTGAGGCTCTTCGCGGTCGCGATCATGAATTTCTGCGGCACCCGCTGCGGCATCGCGGTGGTGCGCACGCCCGCACGATAATCCCGCAATTGCTGGACGATGTAGTCAAAAGGCAGGCCGGTGATGTTGGCATTCTCGGGACCGCCCTGCCCGGTGGCACGGTGACAAAAGCCGCAGGCATAAGCGTCAGGCATGCGCCCGCGCGCGACGATAGCGGGCATGAGCGGGTGATCTTCAGGATGCCAATCCGGCGCGAAGAAAAGATCACGTGTCTGGCTCAACGGATAGATGACTACACTGCCGGGAACCCGCCGCAACACGCCGTCATCGGGCGTGGGCTTGTAGCCCGGCGGGTTGAACGGATAAGCCCAGGCTGGCAGATCGATGGCAAGCACAGGCGTTGCAAATCCGATTCCGTAAACCGCGATCAAGATTGCAAGTGCGCGGGCGCGGGCGAGGACAAGGGTGAGTGGGCGAATGATTGGCCGCATGCGTGAAGCGATGTAGCCGCTGATAGCAGTGGGCTCCCGTCTGCTCTTATGCCGCGCAAAATTAATTTGCATTCGTGCTCCTTATATTTTTTAGCAACTGGGCTAATGCCAAAGTCTATATGAAGGGGCATTTCATTGCGGATAACTTGTTTGGTGAAAATAATTCATGCTGACTTAATCATCAACCAGGCTGAAGTCCGTGATCAACCCATCAGCGTCCAGACACACCAACAGAAAAGTTGGGCAGTCGAACACCTTGAGCCGGTATGAGGGTATCTAATTCGCCTAGCATGAGCCGACACCAGCAACGACGGGCATCTCGAAACACTTTGGTTGGTGATGCCTGCCAAATGGCGATCTAACATTTTTTGATCGGCCGAACATGCGTATAAATATTAAGCTGGCCGTCACTATCAACACACGCATTCTGCGCAACTGCCCTGCCTCGCGTAAAATCCGCATTCCGTTTTTTATTGGTTGAAAGTCTCATGCTGCCTTCTATTGAATCCCGTCTTGCTGTTGAGCTTGTTGCCAAACCTGTGCAAATCGCGGCGGCCGTTGCACTTTTGGATGAGGGGGCGACAGTGCCTTTTATTTCGCGCTATCGCAAAGAGGCTACAGGTGGGCTAGATGATACGCAGCTTCGTTTACTTGAAGAGCGGCTGCGCTATTTGCGCGAGCTGGAGGATCGGCGGGTGGCGATTCTGGACAATATTGAAGAGCAGGGAAAACTAACGCCTGAGCTTCGTGCCGCAATTGAGAACGCGGCAGATAAAACCAAGCTGGAAGATTTGTATTTGCCGTACAAGCAAAAGCGCCGCACCAAGGCGCAGATCGCGAAAGAAGCCGGGCTTGAGCCGCTGGCCGACGCTTTGTTGGCTGACCCGATGCTGACGCCTGAAATCGAGGCGGCAAAATATTTGCGCGCTGAACCGGTGGAGCCGGAAGAAAAAGACACAGTGGTGCCGGACGTGAAAGCAGCACTCGAAGGGGCGAAGCAGATTTTGATGGAACGTTTTTCTGAAAGTGCTGGCTTGATCGCGCGGGTGCGCGATTACCTGACGGCACACGGGGTGGTGGAGTCGAAATTGGTTGAAGGGCAGGCGGATAAAGGCGCGAAGTTTTCGGATTATTTTGCGTACGCCGAGACCTGGAAAACAATTCCTTCGCATCGCGCGCTGGCGCTGTTTCGGGGTCGCAACGAAGGCTGCCTAAGTGTGGCGTTGCGGCTTGATTCAGAAGAAGAAAAGCCAGCATGGAGCGCGCCATTTAATCCGGTAGAAGAAATGATTGGCGGCCACGCGGGCATTGCCAACAAAAATCGCCCAGCAGATAAATGGCTGTGCGAGGTGGTGCGCTGGACTTGGCGTGTCAAAATTTCGCTACATCTGGAAACAGAATTAATGTCAAATTTGCGCGAGAAATCCGAAGTGGAAGCGATTCATATTTTCGCGCAGAATTTAAAAGATTTGCTGCTGGCAGCACCGGCTGGCCCGCGCGCGACGATGGGCGTCGACCCCGGCATTCGTACCGGCTGCAAGGTGGCGGTGGTGGATAGCACCGGTAAAGTGCTGGAGACAACGACAATTTATCCGCATGAGCCGCGTCGTGATTGGGAAGGCTCGCTGCATACCTTGGCGGTGCTCGCTAAAAAACATCGCGTGGATTTAATTTCCATCGGCAATGGCACTGCTTCACGCGAGACCGATAAATTAGCGGCAGATTTGATCAAGCTGGTGCCGGATCAGCATATGACTAAAATCGTGGTGTCAGAGGCAGGCGCATCGGTTTATTCGGCGTCCGAATTTGCGTCGAAAGAATTACCGGAACTGGATGTGACGCTAAGAGGCGCGGTGTCGATTGCGCGCCGTTTGCAAGATCCGCTGGCCGAGCTGGTGAAGATTGATCCGAAGTCGATTGGCGTGGGCCAATATCAGCACGATGTGAATCAAAGCCAGCTCGCCCGGTCGTTGGTGGCAGTGGTGGAGGATTGCGTAAATGCCGTTGGCGTGGATGTGAATACGGCCTCAAGTGCCCTATTGGCGAGGGTCTCGGGGCTGTCTGCTTCGGTGGCGGCCAATATTGTTTCGCATCGCGATGCCCATGGCGCATTCAAATCGCGTGAAGCTTTAAAAAAGGTGCCGCGCTTGGGCGATAAAGCGTTTGAGCAAGCAGCGGGATTTTTGCGCATTCAAAACGGCAACAATCCGCTGGATGCTTCGAGCGTTCACCCCGAAGCTTATCCGCTGGTTGAAAAAATTCTGGCTGATATAAAACGTAATGGCGGTGATACGCAAGCAGGCGACACAAAAGCGGCCATCAAAGCCATCATGGGAGATGCGAAATTATTGAAAGGCCTTGATGCAGAGAAATATGCTGATGAGCGCTTCGGGGTGCCGACTGTCATGGATATTTTGAAAGAGCTGGAGAAGCCCGGTCGCGATCCGCGTCCGGAATTTAAAACGGCGACGTTCCAGGATGGTGTGGAGAAACTAAGCGATTTGCAGCCCGGCATGATCCTGGAAGGCGTGGTCACCAACGTCGCCGCGTTTGGCGCGTTTGTGGATATCGGCGTGCATCAGGATGGCCTGATTCATATATCCGCACTCGCTGAAAAATTTGTGAAAGACCCGCGCGATGTGGTGAAAGCAGGGCAGGTGGTAAAGGTAAAGGTGCTTGAGGTTGATGAAAAGCGCAATCGGGTGGCGCTGACGATGCGGCTCAACGACACCCCAACGCCGAAGTCTTCGGGTGGCGGAAGTGGCGGAAGTAACGCGGGTAGTGCGGGCAGCTCTCCAGGCCATGCCGCCAAACCCCGCACCAGTGGCGGGTTTCAAGGCAATCGCCCTGCGCAGAACACACAAAATCAATCACGTCAGCCAGCGCCCGCAGCGGGAGAAAGCGCCATGGCGGCCGCGTTTGCGAAACTCAAACAGCGCTGAAAGAACATACTGAGTTTTTGCGCACCGCACGGGATACCAACATCAAACATCAGCTTAGGCCATGAGTGCCGCCTTGAAAATTCGCGCGATGCATAAAAGCGATGCCGCCAGTGTCGCCGAACTCAGCGCTGAACTTGG